>JACONL010000001.1:0-241909 GCA_014332745.1 Alphaproteobacteria bacterium GM7ARS4
TTCATGCCACTCCCGTCTGGATGTCCTAACCCAAAGGTAAGACATGTCATGGGAAGACCAGCAACCGCAACACAAGCATTGCGCGCTCCATTCAGGGTAAAGCCTTCATCACATGGGCCGATTGTATGAGGCTCACAATTATTCCCTGCATGATTGACACGGGTGGACATATCCCCTGAACGACTATCACAATCGGCATTGGTGAGGCGGACAATACATGCGTCGCCAGCCAGATTGACGACATTGCCTGTGCCACAATTGTCGCTCATGACACAACCATCTTGGGTAACGTTGAGGATGTATGCGCCGCGATTGGTGCAATGGGCGACGGTGCTGGGCGCAACAAGACATTTATCAACGCCATTAAAACCCTCACTCCCTAAACAATCCTCCGCCCTGCTCGCCTTACAGGTAAAATTATCAACGCGATAGCCAGCATTGGCGCATGACGTGTTTGTCTGACAGCCATTCCCCATCATGTTAAGAACGAAAAACACATCAGAAGCCGTCCTTTCCCGATGGGCGCACTGGGTAGGCAATGTAGGCGTCACACATCTGCCATTGTCAAATCCTTGCGTGCCTGTGCAATCGCCCGCCTCGTACGCCTTACAAGCAAAATTATCGATGCGATACCCAGCATCAGCACATGCGCTATGTGTCTCACAGCCATTCCCCGTGACATTAAGAACGAAAAACGTAGAAGGCGTCCTCTCCCGATTGGCGCACTGGAGAGGCAATGTGGGCGTCACACATTTGCCATTGTCAAACCCTTGAGTCCCCGCACAATCCCCCGCCACACTGGCAACACAGCGCATATCTTTTGCTTGATAGCCTACATCCGTGCAGGCGGTCGTTGCTATGATACATTGTCCATTGGTGGTAGAACCAGAAACAGAATCGAGAACACCCCCGCTATTGTCGCATTGTATGGCATCAGGCATGGCAGAGCACATGGCAACGCCTCGCCCTGTGGAATGACCAAAGCCATAGCTGAGACACGTCATCGGGTCACCACGGGCATTGACACATTGACGGCGCGCCGTGTGATAGAGTTGCCCAGTGGGACATCGTATGCTACTCCCCATGTCACAGCGATTCGCACCAGGATTCAACACAAGGCCACGGATGGCACAATGAGCAAGAAGGCGAGGCGTCACACATTTCCCCTGATAAAATCCTTGTTCACTGGCGCATTCATCCTCTTGATAACGAACACAATCACCAGCAACGCGCCTATAGTTGCGCGCCGCGCACGTGGCACGGCTGATACACCGCCAACTGCCACCCGCCCTGTCTACAAGGTCATCGCCCGTACAACGGCCAAAAAGACGCGCAAGAACACGCCCATTACGGCTATCAAGCAAGGCCACGGTCACGCCATCGATAGTTTCCGCTTCCCCTGCGCTGTTTAAGCCCACAATATAGGACGTGCCTTCATCATCCCCCGTACGCCTTGCGCCCAAAGGGTCATTGCCTCCCACATCACGAGTCGCCACAATATAGCGCACACCGCTGATCGCATCGCTCTGCTTGAAAAAGACACCCCCCGCCCCAACAACCTGATTGCCTCGCATACAGACAATATCCACATTGCGATGCGTCAAGCAATTATCGACACCAAGCTCCAAGCCCCCTCGCTCGACAACACGTCAACTGACAGGTGAGACGAACAAAGACACGCCATGTGTCCCCGTCTCCGTCGCGCCCACCACCGAAGACGGCACCGCCTCTATACTGCCAAGCACCGTGCCGTCAGAGGCAATAATCGCGCCGTTGTTAACGAAAGCAACGACACCGCCATCATGACCAAAAATAGCAAAGGCTCTGCCCTCTATCACACCCCTTGGCATCCCGCCAACAACGGGAATGCCATCGATAGAACGCACCGTAGGACTAGGACCGCCTCCGCCTCCGCCACCGCCTCCACCCCCGCCGCCACAGGCGGCTAGAACCAGCGCCATCCACAGACAACACCCCCTGACATTCATCACACGCCCCATGCTCTCGCCCATTGTTTCCTCTCCTTCTTATTGCGCCCTCATAGCACCATGTGCCACCGCATGGGTGTCCATTATGGGTAACAATTCACATGATGTCAAGCATGCGCCAAAAGTGCATGGACACGTCGATAGAGCGCCTCGTCCGTGATGGCACAATGCTTATAGACATCAGGGCCCGGGGCAGACGCCCCAAAACCCTCCATGCCAAGCATATCGCCACCGCCACTCTTATGTCCCAACGTATAACGCTCCCATCCCGCCATGCCAGCGGCCTCCACCGCCACACGCATACATCCCTCCCCCAATATGCGCACACGCTCCTCTTCATCCAAAGCATCAAAAAGACGCCAACATGGCATAGAGACAACACGACACCCTATGCCCTCACGTTGCAAACGCTCACGCACTCTGACGGCTATCTGTAGCTCTGACCCTGACGATAGCAAAACAACACGCAAAGGACTCCCTTCGCTGTCATGCATGATATACCCGCCCGCCCTCGATAGGTTAGACTCGCCATAGGCGCGCAACGCCTCCAGCTTTTGGCGCGATAAAACCAAGACGGACGCACCCTTCAAGGATAATGCTAGCTGCCAACATTCCACAACCTCAACGCCATCGGCTGGACGAAACACATAGAGGTTAGGAATGGAACGCAACCCTATCATATGCTCCACAGGCTGGTGTGTCGGCCCATCCTCGCCAACGCCAATGGAGTCATGCGTCATCACATATATTACGTGACAACCCATAAGCGCTGAGAGACGTATACCCGCTTTCATATAATCAGAAAACACAAGGAATGTGCCTCCGTAAGGAATAATCCCCCCATGGACACTGAGCCCGTTCATGATAGACGCCATCCCATGCTCCCTGACACCATAGTGAAGATAGTTACCCGCCATATCACCCTTCGTTATCACCTTGTGATGTTCCGTATACGTCCCGTTCGAACCACTGAGGTCGGCTGATCCTCCTATCAAAAGAGGGACGTCCATCCTCGTCTTTCCCTCTTGTATCAAGGCGGACAAGACGTCTTGAGAACTCCGTCTCGTTGCCCATGAGGGACGCTGTGTCCCTAAATGCCTCTTGACGCGATGAAGCGCCTTGTCGTAAGGTGATGACGCCGTCGCCCCTTGACCCTCGACATGACCCATGCCCATCATCGCCATAAAATCATCTCGATATTTGTGAGACGCAAGGCGCGCCTCCCATTCTTTGCGTCTCTTTTGCGCACGCGCTGGTATGGAACGCCAAAGCGCCATGATCTCCTCTGGAATCGTAAAAGGCTCGTGAGGCCAGCTTAAGGCGCGGCGCGCCTCACGCAATGCTTGCGCCCCCAAAGGACTGCCATGGGCTTGACACGTCCCTGCCTTCGACGACGCGCCAAACCCTATGGTCGTGCGTAACGCTATGAACGAAGGCCTGTCCTCTACGCCACGCGCCTCATGGATGCTGGCATGGATACCCGCCTCGTCATAGCCATCGACATCCATGACGTGCCAACCATAAGATTGCAAACGAGCGCGTATGTCCTCACTGGTGGCAAGAGACGTCTCGCCATCTATGGTGACACCATTATCATCAAAGAGAACAATCAATCGTCCCAAGCCCCAATGACCCGCTAAGGCGCATGCCTCGTGGGATAGCCCCTCCATCAAACAGCCATCGCCCACAATGACATACGTGTCATGGTCCACCAAGTCGCGCCCCCACCTCTGCGCCAACAGCCGTTCAGCTAAGGCACAGCCCACGCCATTCCCTAGTCCATGAGAGAGAGGCCCCGTCGTCGTCTCGACAATAGATGCCATACCACGCTCAGGATGTCCTGCTGTTCTTGCGCCTAATTGTCTAAAATTCTTGAGCTGCTCTATGTCCATATCTTTATAGCCTAAAAGATAGGCCAAGCTATAGAGCGCCATCGAGCCATGCCCCGCTGACAATATCACCCTGTCCCTATCCAACCAATGAGGCACATCAGGGTCAATATGAAGAAAATCTCGCGCAAGAATCATAAGAACATCGGCAAACCCCATAGGCATGCCCGGATGTCCCGACCCCGCCCGCTCGACAGCATCAGCACTCAAAAAACGCAACGCATGGGCAGCATCACGCCATAAGGCCATTTGTCCTTTCTCTAACACGTCACGGAATCCTCACAAGCTCCTCACAATCCCCTCAAAATCCCCGCAAAATCCATGTGCTCACTGCCACGTCAAAAAACGGCCAAAGGCGCGCACCCCCTCACCCACAGCAATACGCCTATCAACACGCAAACCCTTCACATCCATGAGAATGACTTCATCATCCAACCAATTGGCAACATACATGAGACCGCGCTCTTCATCGAGCTCTATCCCCTCTGGATACCCCCCCACATGAACACGCTGTCTCTCCGCCATCGCCTCCCCATCGATGACGGATATGCTTCCCTCATCTTGATTCGTGACAAAGGCGCGCCGCCCCCCTCTCTCAACGGCAATGGCGTAGGGACGACTCCCCACAGCAATATGCCCTCTCAGACGATAGCTCTCCGCCTCCACCACCGATACCGAATGACTACGCACATTAGCAACATAAATATAGCGTCCTTCATCGTCTATCGTCACCCCAAAAGGCGCATCACCCACAGGAACACGCTCTATCTCCTTCATCATGCCCATATGGATGACAGAAAGCGAGTCATCGCCCCGATTCGACACATAGAGCATAGCGCCATCCGCCTTAAAATCAACACCCGCTGGCTCTACGCCAACCTTGATAACAGACTCGATGGTGAGGTCATGGGCGTCTAAAATCATCACCTCGCCATCATACCACATGGCAACCGCCAGTTTGTCCTTATGAACGGCAATGCCTAACGGCTCGCTTGCCATGTCACGACGCGCCACAAGACGCCTCTGCCATAAATCCCATTGCGTGATCGCGCGCGCCTTCGTGCTGGCAATATAGGCATAACGGCCAGCCACCGCCACACCCGCTGGACTCAAAGGCACAGCAATCTCAGCAACAACGCCATGACGCTCTCGGTCAATCAATGACAGGGTGCTACTCCCCTGAGATGTGACAACAGCATAGTCGTGACGCCCCCCCTCAAGAGCTCTTGTCTCGGCAAACGCAAACAGACTCGCCATCAAGCCTGCCACCAAAAATGCCACACCCATCAACCCACCACGCAAAAGCCCACCACGCAAGAGCATGGCTCTCAACGCGCCGCCTCAACATAGGCTTTAAGGCCCTCAAGCCCGCTGCGATAAACGGCTAAGATGACCTCACGGGACGCATCGTCATTGAGCTCAGGAGGCGGATTGTTCCCCATAAATCCCCGATAGAACGCACCCTTCCACTCTACCTCGCTTTTGTTGTCATCAAGGATAGAGACTCTAAACCATGATTTGTAACTATTGACAGGCAAGACATCGGGAATCCCCTCGATGATACGATAGGTATATGTCATGCCCTTGTCGCTATAACTCTCTAGCTCCTCGCGCAACACGCCGCCGTCATTCAAGACAAGGCGGCGCACCGCTCCCGCCTGATTCCCTTCATTAGAGGGTGATTCCTGTACCGCCGGATGCCACTGGGCGATGGCATCAAACGCCCCTATCTTGGACCACACAAACTGGGCGGGCGCATCGATGACGACTTTCTCCGTCACCTTCATACGAGTCGGCCCATGGGCATGGGCATCCGCCACCACCAACATACACCCCACCATCCATAAGACACGAAAGGCGCAACCCCCTTTCACGCCATACTTTAAGAGCCTAGCCATCGGAAACCTCCCGCCTATCGACACAAAACATATACACCATATGACGCCCCTTTCATAGGCCACCATACCCCGTGTCCCGCACGAAGGCAAGCCCCTCAAGAACGTTATTGTATCCCCCTATGCCCCCGCCCTTTCCCCACACACATATGCGCCCCTCATGAGAGGTCTGTGTGTGGGGTCTGTGTGTGAGGTCTCTGCTCGTTAGAAGCTGTAGCGCGCTCCAAAGCGGAAGCCTATGCCAATATCATCCTCTAAATCATAGCGGATAAAATTGCTTCCTTCTTCGTCATTGGCCTCGTTTAAGTAACCATCAGCGACTGTCGAGATGAATTCACCGCCGCCATAAAGGTTCAAATTATCGCCAAAACGCATAGAACCATAGACTGAAACACCGAGAATGGGGCCTAAGAAGCCTCCCGTGATTCCTAGCCGATAGCGGTCTTGGTCGCCAAAGAAACGGACGACATTGAGAGACGGGAAAAAGAAGCCGTCATCACTGGCCTCACGCCCTGACGCTTCCTCGAGGCGTCGTAGCTCGTCCCCCTTCGAGTCATAAGAATCTTGGATGAGATACACCCCAAAATTGATGAGCCATCTATCCAAACGCGTGTCAAACCCGATACCCGCAATGAGACGTTGCACTTCCGTTGTAAAAGAGCCACCATTCTGGTTAAGGACATAGTTGATATAGTCCAGATGCCCATCTCCACCAAAACCGCCTGTATACATCGGAGGGTCGCCACCAAGGGTCGCATCGAAGGCGGGGACAGCGCTCACATCATCACGGGTGTCCTGTAAGACAGCTTCTGCCTTCCATACCCAATTCCCCGTTGGAATCGCCATTTCAACGGCATAGGCCGTCATAGGAGGCAAGTCCACAGACCTTTCAACCTCGCCATTGACTAAGCGCGCATTGTCATAGAAGAAGAGGCCCGAACGCCCACGATAGAACGTGAAGCCCAGCGTTCCCCAATCGGGACGATAGAGAAGACGCCCGGCATATTGCTTATGGTCTTCCACATCATGGTCTTCATCTACCTCGTCTATGACGGACTCCAGCAAGGGGTCAATTTTTACACTCAAGAAGAAGTGCCCCTGAAGCTCTAAACGTTCGGTCGCAAACCATGAGAGGGAGGCGCGGTCCTGAGGCATAATGAAATTCGCCTTCTTAAAGTCCACCGCATTGTTTTGAAACTTTAAAGGGAGCAATATGCTCACCGGCGAAAAGAGGTCGAATTGCCCCCACACCAAACGCTTACGCCCGACATCCACAACGACATTATTGAGCAACGCATACTGAAGATAGGCATCGGCAATATCGAGGTCATTCACATCCACATCTAACTCACGCGTCGCAGGAAAGCCAAGAGCATCCGCCAGAGCCGCCGCCGTCACACTGCCACACTGGGTGTCAGTGAAGGAGACATCACCACCAACACCATCAGCGCCATTTCTATCAAGACATTCACCCCGTGCGTCACCACCTCTTATCTCACGCTCTTGTGTGAGCTTGATGGATGAACGGGCAAATTCGCCCACAAGGTGAATGCGTCCCCGATTGTTATTAAAAGGCACATCGAGGCCTATCTCCGTGCCTGCGAAAAGTCTATCAACAGCGCCACCCGTGTAATACGCCCCCACATCGAAGATCGTATAATCTAACACGTCCCTCTCGCCTGAGCCGCGTCGCGCCTTGGGCTGAGAGTCGCCTTCGCCAACAATGACATCATACTCCGCCAAGTCCTCCACCGCATAGGCGGGGGCGACCAGCGCGCCACTGACGATGACGCTGACAATATAAGTACCTATCAATCCTCTTTTCATAAGACATTCCTCTTTATGATGTTACACCTCCTCTGCCTTTCCTTTTCTACAGGAGCTGTTGGCGCTTGTCAAGTCTTTTTTTGCCATGCCAATAAGGCGGGAAGAAAGACGATGCTCGAGAAAATCGCCATGAAGAGACCAAAGATGGTAAAAGCCGCAAAACGTTGCATGACAACCAATTCGGATAAGCCGATGACAGCCAAACCACAGCAAAACAAAAAACTCGTCCAGATGATCGGGGCGATCGTTGTGCGCAAGGCGTGATGGCGCGCCCATGCCTCACCCCGCCCCTCAGACACATGCTTTTTATAATGGTGAAGCAAGTGGATGGTGTCATCCACACACAACCCCAATGTCAAACTGGCAATTAAAATTGTCGCAAAGTCGTAAGGGTAGCCAAGCCACGAGACAAGGCCACCCGTCGCCGCCAATGGCATCAGGTTAGCACAAAAACCCACAGCGCCTACTTTTAAGCCAAATTGCGCGAGCAACAACAAGCCTATCAAACTCAAGGTGAGAAGCAAACTCTGTGCTTGTGTCGTCAACACATGGTCGCTCAACGTATGGATGAAGACGCCAAAGCCCGTGACGATGACGCTCTCGCTGTCTTCTGTGTCATCCACGCCTGAGACAGAACGCACCGACTCGATGAGCGCCCCCAATTGGTGAGAATCAAGGTCGGGAGTCTGTAGACTCAAACGCGCCTTCTCGTAGTTAAAGTCGACGTAAGAGGCAAGGACATCACGAGTCGATTCGCTCCTTGAGAATTCTAAAAATAAGAGTTCCTGAGAGAGCGTGGCATCGTCTTTGGGAAAGCCATCCTCCCCCGCAAAGGCGCGATGCACCATGCCCACGGGTAAAAGATAGCTCTCCACATTGCCTACATGGGGAAGAACAGAGAAACGCTCGCTCAATCGCCGCACATCGTCAAAGGCATCAACCTCCCGATAGGCCTCAGCGCGCCCCTTATCAACGATGACATCAACCCGACCAGACCCCCCCAATGAGTCATCAACCTTGTTAAAACCTTGTTTGATACGACTGCTCTCCGCAAAAAAGACTGAGAGGAAATTTGTCTCGGTATAGAGGAAAGACAAGCCAGAGACAAGAATAAGCACAGAGCCCATGCTCAATGTCAGAGTCGCTCGGGTATAGCGCTCACTGAGGCGGTGGACTCGCTCTGTGAACGCATCCCAATCCCACGCTATACCTTGTGGCGCTTTTTGTGGCGGGGAAGGCGCGCCATCACGCCCCATGCGAAACGATTCCTCCAAAGGAAGCCATAACCACAATGCCGACACGATGAGGGGATAGGCCAATAAAATGGCCACAAAGGCATCCATACCAAAGTGACTCAATGGCACCAATTCACTGACAACAAAAGAGCCAAAGCCAACAGCTGATGTGAGACTGGCAAAGAGACATGGACGCCACGTCTCCTCTATGGTGAGAGCAAGACGCTGAGCAAGGATTGCGCCTGTATCACTGCGGTTGATGTCCCCCCCGCTCATATCCCAACGTGCCATGATGTGTAAGCCATCAGCAATGCCAATGACAGCGACCATCACTGGCAAAGCAAGAGAGACGGCATTCATGCTATGGTCCCATAATTGCATGACACCCAGACTGACGGCGACGACGCCAGCGGCCACAACCCACTGCCACACAGCGCGCGCCCATGAACCACAGGCGAAACGTAAAAAGAACAACAGCACCAAGGCGGCATAAAGAAGCAATTTGCCAAAGTTGTTTTTCGTGGCGTCATTCAAGGCATGCTTGAGAGCAATGTCGCCAACGATGTAGGTTTGTTCTGTGAGGTGATGGTCAGCGATGACGCGACGCACGCCATCAACGACGTGGGCGCGTTTCGCAAAGTTGCGGACAACATCGGCGCGAAGGCGGAAAACAACCAAACGCTCGTCATCAGATAACAGCCTGCCTCGATAGGGGGACTCGTTGAACGTCTGGCGATAAGCATCCATATCGGCAAGAAAGCCAAGACGATAAGCCTCTTGGAAAGGACGTATCTCTAAAGCATCGCCTGTGTCGATAATGATGACGGCTTGTAAGGGCGACTGCACATCAAGGACTCCGTCTACAGCCTCTAGGTCCTTGCCAAAATCATAGAGAGACTCCCATAGGGAGTCGGTAAAGAATGTCTCTGTCAGCTCGACAATGATGAGCATGGACTCCCCCTTCTCGAATTCATCAACAAAATTGTCGAAATGCACCCGCCTTGGACTATCTTTCTCGAGCCATGTGTCATTGTTGAAGGTCAAATCCTTCGCTGGATAGGCCAGAAGCGCCACACAGACGCCCCATAGCCCAATACCGATGATACTGAATGTCCTTTTATAGACGCTAAACATCTTGTCCCTCATGTCATGCTCCTAAAAATGATAGGTTAATCCCATATGTCCCCCATAGTTACGCGCCTGCCGTTCAATGTAAATGCCTTGACGGAATGGCGTGCCGTCATGGATTTTACTCAGCAACGAATCCGTCGCATACTGCAAGGACTCAAAAGACAGCGATAGCTCGATATTGTCGCGGAAACGCCACCGCGTATAAGAAAAAATGCCAAAGGCATGGCCAATATGGCCCCAGCCAACGCC
Source organism: Alphaproteobacteria bacterium GM7ARS4 (assembly GCA_014332745.1). NCBI lineage: Bacteria > Pseudomonadati > Pseudomonadota > Alphaproteobacteria > Alphaproteobacteria bacterium GM7ARS4. The sequence continues at coordinate 10,215 of JACONL010000001.1, forward strand.
GACACGATATTTGTCTTCATCGCCAAAACGATAGGACACATGGACACCAGGCACAATATCGAAACGATTCAAACCCTTGATACTGAGACGATTGGATAGTCTTCGCAATCTGTTCTCCTTGTCGTCATAGTGTGTATATGTCATGGATACCATGAGGTTTATGTCGAAGGACGATAAGCGCGCATCAACGCCCATGGCAAGAGATACCCTCTCCACATCAAAGAACAAACGCCCGCCATTATCCTCAACGACTTCTGTGAGATAGTCGCGTAGTGTCGGCAACGCCTCTCCCCATAAGAATGGTAGGATGTCATCCCGTGAGGCGTAACTCGCGCCATACAGGTCTATGGCGCTCTTTTGATAGACAGATTCCATTTTCACAATCCATGCCCCAAAGGGAATAGCTGCCTCAAGGGCCCACTGCCTCACCTTCGGTAAATCGATGTCACGAAGAACATTATAGGTGACTTCTCCCTCTCGTATAGGCGGCACAACCTCGATTCGCCCTTGCACGCCATAATAGGCGCGATGTCCCTCACGATAGGTCAACCCCCATATGCCACCCTCTCCATAATAGAGCAAACGCAACGCATAGTTGTTATGCCGCTCGATATCGCGGTGCTTTGAAGGATGCAAGTCAAGAACGGAAAAATTCTCGTCATGCAATTCATAGATTAAATCTTGGGATGCGCCAATGGCGCGGGTCAATATGGGGTCTATCTGTGTGCGGTAGAAGTAATAAGCTTCCACATGCATATGCTCGTCCACATAATAGGTGAGCGCTACTTGGTCTTGTGGCAGGACGACATTGATTTTCTCGACATCGGAAGACGGACGCTCACTATTCAAAGGAAGAAGGATATTAAGAGGCGAAAAAAGGTCGAATTGCCCCCATAAAACACGCTTGCGCCCTATGGTGATGACGATGTCATCGGTCACGGCATACTCTATAAAGGCATCGGCAACGCCTTGGTCGAACGCACTGAAACGGAGCGAACGCTGAAGAATGTCTGGGTCGATAAGCTCGATGGTCGAGGCAAGGGTCGGAAGAACCTCTTGGGTAAACCCTATGCTACTATCACGCACATAGCCCGCCACGTAAAGACGCCCGCCCTTAGCGAAAGGAACATCAAACCCCGTGTATAGGGACGCATTGCGCCTGTAATATCCCTCCCCCAGATGATAATGCCCTCCCAACGTGCCAAAATGACGCCTTGCTACATCCTCAAGCCACTGAAAGCTCATCATGGACTCCATGTCGAGGGACGACTCGTCTTCTATGACAATACCATAGATGCTGAGGTCATCGTCACTGAAGTCATAGGAGGTCGCCTCAGACTCCCCCTTCTCGTTGGCAACGCTCTCGTCGGCAACGCCCTCGTTGGCAACGCCCTCGTTGGCAACGCCATGGCGCGCCATGAGGCTATAGGCACAAGACGCCACCATCACGATGGTCGCCACACCATGACAGGCGCGCCCAAGACGCCCCCGCATTATGCCCTCTTTCATGGTTCGTGCTATCCGCCTCTCTCCTTAGGCCATCATCGCATGAGAGGTGGCGGGCGGATGACACCCCCAGACAGAATCGTCCCGCTGGGGACGCTACATCTGCAAACCCTTAAAGCCTACGAGCTGTTCATCGATGACGGTGTCGTAATCGATATTGCTCTTGATAAGGGTGCTTTTACCTCCAGTCTGGTGGTTCTCCATGACGGACTCCACCACCGTATACATGCCTTTAATCTTTTGTATCCCCTTATTGTTGAGTGTCTTTAATCGCTCACCCGTTCTATCATAAAAGACGATACGCACAGGAATCGAGATGGCGCGCAAGACATGGACTTCCAATTTGGCATAATAATCATCCTTATCCTTAGGCGTGCTTTCGATAATGACGACTTTGTCCTTGTCCTCGATAATCTTGTGTGTGTCCCTCTCGACTTTGCGTCCTGCCACATCACCATTGGTGAAGTCAGAGCCTACAAAACTCTTATTTTGGTCATCACTATTGAGCTGCTTGATGGAACGAAAGGCGGGAAGATAAATCCACTGCGATGGATGGGACTCCTCGTCAAGGGTCTCACTGAGAAGAGCCGTGCCACGCACGCTGGCGGGTTCGTAGAATTTGACGAGACTCTTTGTCCGTCCAGAAAAAATCTTGCTCCGTAACGTGAAAAAACGCTCACGCTCACGCCCTTCGTCATCGGCAATGATGAGCTGGACGTCTGCTTGCTGGTCCTTGTGTAGTCTCGCCTGTTCATAGACTTTTGCCATAATGTCGTCCCCCGTCTCCGCATGGAGTCCCTCGCCCCACACTGACGACAACATCATCCCTAAAGCGACATACCAAACATAATACCGCGGCGAACGTCCACGTCCACACACGCCACCTTGACATCCTATCATTGCGTATCCTCTTTATTCATCGATTGTCCCCCCACGCTCTCACGCCCGTATCATAGGCATATCCTTGCCGTTATCGCGCTTTCCATTGCTGACAGGCGACTCCTGGGAACGTTCGGGCGAGGATAACACACCTTGAGCGGGATTGTCAAGGTAACGTGACCATTTCTCGACGTTATCGACAAAATCGCCGATGAGTTTTTCCAATTGAGGAAGGTCTAAGCCGTTAGCACTCACCTGCCTCGTCAAGACGACACTCTCACTGCCTGGGTTCAAACTCAATGTCGCCCCCGCCGTCTCTTGCCATCGGTAGTTCGCTTCGAGCAAACGGATAAGGACTTTCTCCCGATGGTCAGCGGGGATTTCTTGCACAAAACTAAACAAATACACGTCATCTTGGGGAGCGTCATAAAGTAACAGCAACGTTATCGTGTCATCGAATTGCAAGAGACATCCATCATTGTCGTCAAAATGTAAAGAATCGAGTCCTATGGACTCGCCTAGTGTCTTCAGTAAATGGTCTATGGGGCGATTCTCGTTCGGCATGGTCATGGTCTCCTCTGTGACTGCATAGGGACGTGCCTATGCGCCAGACAGCAATACCCCCGCTCTATAGTATATATGTAACAAAAAGGGCTTCCTTGTATACATATCTTGTATACGTTATGCCCTGTGTTGTGCCTGTGTCATGAGGTATTTCATGGGGAGGCTGTCTCTTCTTGCTTGTTCTTTCCCCTCTCTTATATCCCTAGATCGCGCTATGGTGCGGGATAGCCTCTGACGTGGCACGCGATTGGGAGGGGTGCAAGCCCAGTGTCTCGAGCAAACGTTTATCGTCATCATAGGCTTGATTATCGGTGGTGAGGAGCTTGTCGCCAAAAAAGATGGAATTCGCCCCCGCCATAAAGCACAATGTCTGCGCTTCGAGGCTGAGCGCCTTGCGTCCAGCGGAGAGGCGTACGCGCGCCTTTGGCATGGTGATACGCGCCACAGCGCACATGCGCACCATATCAAAAGACGCAACGGGAGGCATGGCGGCAAGAGGCGTCCCCGCCACCGCCACAAGCGCATTGATAGGAACACTCTCGGGATGAGGCGAAAAGCCACTGAGCACCGCTAAAAGTTCGGCGCGCTGTTGCCATGTCTCACCCATACCGATAATGCCCCCACAACAGACATGCATCCCCGCCTGCCGTACATGGTCAAGGGTGCGTAAGCGGTCTTCGTAGGTCCTCGTCGTGATAATCTCTCCATAAAAGGAAGGCGCTGTGTCCAGATTATGGTTGTAAGCGGTTAAACCAGCGTCCGCCAACGCATGGGCTTGGGCTTGGGTCAGCATGCCTAAGGTGGCACATGCCTCCATGCCTAAACGGCGCACCGCCCGTATCATCGCCAGTATCCTCTCAAACGCCCTGCCGTCACGCGCCTCGCGCCATGCCGCCCCCATACAGAAACGCGTCGCCCCTTGGGCTTGAGCGTCTCGCGCCTTGTCTGCAACCTCTTCTACCGACAGAAGAGGCGTTGCCTTGACAAACGTCTTGTGGCACACCGATTGCGAACAATAGGCGCAATCCTCTGTACACCCGCCAGTCTTGATACTCAGCAAATTGGCCAGCTGGACGTCATCGTCATGGTAATGTTTGTGGATCGCTCTCGCCCTATCCAAGAGCGGAAAGAGAGGCGACAATAATAGGGCGTTTATTTCCTCTTGCGTCCAATCATAACGTATAGAATACATGACACTCCGTTCCTTTAGGCACATCAGAGGAACGACTATAACGCACATGACGTATGCCATGCAAGACTCTTGCGCCGCTCGACTCCATGCCCTTCATAGTCCAGACACGGACATGCTTTTGACGCAAGCACAAAGCCGTGACGCTGATGCCTACGCCATCGCTCACCATGCGCCTTCCCTCACACTGATGGAGAACGCCGCCCGCCATGTGTGTCGCCATGCGCAAAAGATGCTTGCCCACAGCACAAAAACCCATGTGACGGTCCTTGTGGGGCCCGGCAATAATGGCGGTGACGGCTTGGCATGCGCCCGCCTCCTCCGTCAGCAAGGCGTCAACGCACGGTGTGCCCTTCTCACCGAACATTTTGCCGGTGATGCGGCAACAATGGCAAAACGCTGGGATGGTCAGTCCCTCTCCTTGACGGCGCTCTTGCAAGAGCAAGACTCTTTCCAGCGCCATCTGTTTATCGATGGCCTATTCGGTATCGGTCTCACACGTCCCCTTTGTTCGATACCCGCCCTCACCATCGAACGCCTCAATCAATGCCAGAGCCTCGTCCTCGCCATCGATATGCCAAGCGGCCTTCATAGCGATACGGGAAGGGTCGTCTCTGATAACACCCATCAAGGGAACGCCCCCTACGCCACGCGCACCATCACGTTTTTTAGCCTCAAGCCCGCCCACCTTCTCTATCCCGCTAAAGCCCATTGTGGCGCTGTCTATGTTGCCAACCTTCTGGACGAAGCAACGTCACAGCATCACCATGCATGCCTCCGTCATGCCACCCGCCATGGACCATCCCTCCGCATGAATACGCCACGTCAGTGGCGTCACGTCATAGAACGCCAGACCCGTTATGACGACCATAAATATCGGCGCGGGGTTGTCTCTGTCTATGGCGACTATGGGCGTTTTCCTCTCACCTCCATCGGCGCAAGCCGTCTCACTGCTTGTTCTGCCGCCCTCTGTGACGTGGGCATGGTGCGTCTTGCCAGCGATACACCTGAGACATGCCATAAGCAGCTCTTCACACAATCACCAACGATGTGGGCGTCATGGCTTGACGATGCGCATGGCACAAGCTACGTCCTAGGGCCCGGGCTTATCACCAAACAGAGCGCCATGCGCCGTCCCTTTGGCGCATTGTTTCGCCTGTTACGCACGACCATCCACCGCCTCAACGCAAAAAGCCAAAGGACGCCATATCCGCCTACCCTTATCCTCGATGCGGGCATGCTCCACCCCCCCTTGATGGCATGGCTCTCTCGACAGGAAAGACACTTTACACTTATCTTGACACCGCATATAGGCGAAGCCTTGCGCTGTTGGCATCACCTCCAACAGCGACAACAGAGCAAGTGGCAATGGGCGCAAAAAATCGCATCGCTCATGCGCGCAACCCTTATCCTCAAAGGCACAGATAGTGTGGTTGCTCACCATGATGGGCGTATCATCATCAACGCCCATACGAGTTCTGCTCTTGCGACCGCTGGCAGTGGCGATATACTCAGCGGCATCCTTGCTGGCCTGTGCGCATCAAACCCCGTCCATGATCCCTTCCTCAAAAGCGCCGCTGCCATTTACTGCCACGCTGACGCCGCCATCGAAGCCCTTCGCCATAGCGCCCACCCCGTCAATCCATCCCATATCCTCTCTTTTCTCCCCATAGCCCTTGCGAGATGGCAACATATGCGATACATATAGAAGCACCATGAGACCATACGCACGTCCCCTCCCACGTCTCCTCACCCCCTTGATGGGCCTCAGCACAGAACAGCGGGTGACACGGAAGGGAGAAGAAAGACACGACATGAGACACGACAGGAGACACGACATGAGGCGGGGAGGGGGATAAGGCGGGTGTGGCGGAATTGGTAGACGCGCTGGTTTTAGGTACCAGTGACCTCGGTCATAGGGGTTCGAGTCCCTTCACCCGCACCAACCATCAAGCAACACACATATATGTATACGTGCTAGGATGACAGAACACACACCCTCACCACAAAAAGAGACCACCCCGTCACAGCGCGCCCCCGCCCACGCTGTCGCCCTCAAAGATATAGCCGTTGAAAAACAAGACTCCTCGCCCACAGAGCACGTCTTTCACGTGCAAATACCTGCCCATGTCATGACGCAACGCCTCGATGAACGTATCAAACAGCACGCACAGACCATAAAACTCAAAGGATTTCGCCCTGGTAAAATTCCCCTCCATGTCATCAAACAACGCTACGCCAAAACACTTTACCAAGAGCTCACAGAACAAACATGCCAGCATGTCACCCAACATATCACACAGAACTATGCCCTCGTGCCCTTGACGTCGCCGCACATCACGCATAAACGCCCGCTAGCACCAGAGACGCCCCTCGATATGGAGATACGCCTACAGACAGCCCATATCCCGACGATCAGCTATGACGCCATCGCCATCGAACGCTATAATCCAACAGCGCCAACGCCTCAGGATGTCCACCATGCGATGACTGCCTTGAAAGCGCAACATCCCCAATATGAAGACGCCCCCACGCACCATCACGCCCAACAAGGGGACCGCGTCTCCATAGACGCCACCATCACACCCGCCACAACCCAAAAACAGGATAAAGCGCCCGCCACAACGCAAAAAGGCACATGGCACGTCGACCTCATCGACATCACGGACAGCACATCAACCCATCACGCCCAGACACCTCCCGCCCAGACACCTCCCGTCCAGACACCATCCTCGCCCATGCCCCTATGGCGACAACAGATTATTCGCACCCTCATGGGTAAGCGCGTCGGCGACTCCTTCGACTTGACAACCCATGTCCCTCCCTCCGACTCCTCATCCCCCACACAGAATATCCATATCAGAGGCCATGTTGTGTCCTTGCGTCGCCCTCGCCCATGCCATGATGACGACCTTGTCCGTATCCTCCAAGCACAAAGTCGCGATGACCTCGATGGGAAACTCCACGCCCTCCTCACACAGAAAGGAATAGAGACACGCAACGCCCTGCTCAGCCACGCCTTACGCAACGCCCTACAACGCCACGTGTCGGTTGAGCTGCCTGAGCGCTATGTCCATGACGCCACGAAAGAATGCTCGTCACCAGAGCAAAAAAACAGACTGACACAACAGCTACGATTGAGCGCCCTCTATCGACATCTCGCCCAACAACACAGACTCTACGCCAGCAAAGAGGATGTCGAAAAACACATGCGCGCCATCCTAAACCACCGACAAGAACCCCTCAGTGACGAAGAAACATACGAACTGACATATCGCCTCTCCCTGTCTATCACCGAACATCACGTAGAGAATTTTATCCTCAAGCATGTCCGTATCAGAGACATCTCCTTGCCTTTCCATAAACTTATGGCTATACCAAACACGACACCCCCCTCAGAACAAGACGCCCATACCGATACCAGCCCCCGCCCCGATACAGGTAACACCCCGTCCCTTATCACATCGCCATAGAGAGCCTTTCACTGACACCATCATACACACCACCCCATCGATTCCCCTCATGTCTGTTTCTTCACATCCGCCAACATGGCCAACAATGAATACGCTCGTGCCTATGGTCGTCGAGCAAACCCCACGTGGCGAACGCGCCTATGATATTTATTCACGCCTCCTCAAAGAACGTATCATCTTCCTCACAGGCCCCATCCATGGGACGATGGCAAGCCTTATCTGCGCCCAATTGCTCTATCTGGAGTCAGAAAATCCCAAAAAAGACATCTCTTTCTATATCAATTCGCCGGGCGGCGAAGTCTCAGCGGGATTAGCCATTTACGATACCATGCACTATATCCACCCCGACATCAGCACGGTCTGTGTCGGCATGGCAGCAAGCATGGCGTCTCTGTTGTTGTCATGTGGCACTGACGGGAAACGCTATAGTCTTCCCCACTCCCGTATCATGGTCCATCAGCCGTCTGGAGGATTCCAAGGACAAGCCTCCGATATTGAAATCCATGCCCGCGAGATTATCTCTCTACGCTCACGCCTCAACGCCCTCTACGTCCGACATACAAAAAAGTCCATCGACATCATCGAAAAAGCCCTCGACCGCGATACCTTCATGGCCCCTGACGAAGCCAAACGCTTTGGCCTTATCGATAAGATTATCGATAAGCGCCCTCACAACGTCAGTGAAGAGCCATAATAATGCCGTGACAACAACCATATGACAACACCCATATGACAGCACACACTGGCGGCAAGGGGGGCGGCAAGGGGGGCGACAAGGGGAGCAACAAGGAGGGCGACAGCAAGAGGAAGACACCCCTCCTCATGACACCCGGTCCTCTCACGACAGCAGACGCCACCCGCCAGCGTATGCTCTACGACTATCCCTCGCGCGATACGCGCTTTTCTCACACCATCAACGCCATACGCATCGCCCTTCGCCGCATGGTGGCGGCAACACCGAACATTATCGTCACGCTCATGCCCGGAAGTGGCACGTATAGTATCGAAGCCCTCTTGCGTAGCACTCTCACGCCTGATGACATGCTCCTCGTCATCGCCAATGGCACTTACAGCATACGTATGGCCACATGCGCCCATGCCATCGGCCTGCCATATATCCGCCAAGACCATGACCCTCACGCCCCCATCGATACCCAACGTATCGAGGAGAGCATACGGGACAATCCCGCCATCACCCATATCGCCATGACCCATTGTGAGACATCAAGCGGTATGCTCAATCCCTATGAAGAGGTGCTCGCCATCGCCCAACGCTATGNNCCATGAGCAGCTTCGGCGCCCATGCCATTACCATGCCCGCCCCCCCCTACGAGAAAAGTCTTGCCCTCGTCTCGTCCGCCAACAAATGCCTCGAAAGCACGCCCGGTCTCGCCTTTATTATCGCCCATCGGGATACACTCCATAGACAGACTCACTCCCTGTGCTTTGACGTCCTCGCCCATCATCGCCACATGGAAGAGCATGGACAATTTCTCTATACACCGCCGGTGCAAGTTGTCGCTGCCCTCGAACAGGCCCTGAGTCTCCACGAACAGGAAGGAGGATGCGCTGCCCGCCTCCGACGCTACCAAGAGAATCAATCCATCCTCGTCCAAGGCATGCGCGCCTTAGGCTTTCAAACGACTCTCGATGACTCGCTCTTCTCTGGAATTATCGTGAGTTTCCATATCCCGCCTCCGCCTTTTGCGTTTCAGACATTCTATGATGCCCTCTACAAAAAGGGTTTTCTCATCTATCACAAGAAAACCCATGAAACGGGCTATTTCCGCGTGGGGTGTATTGGCCAAATCCACGCCCATGACATGCGCGCCTTTATCGATAGCGTCACATCACTTATGCCGTCTGTTGTAAAAAAGCGCTGAAGCGTTTTGCCAATGACGGCGTATCCACCGATGGCCTGCCTAAGGGCGCTATAGACCCCGCCTGTATCCGCATATGAATGAAGGCAGGACCTTGCGCACCCTCTTGTCCGCTATGGCGACAGGCTTGGCGGTGCGTGTAGCATGTCTCTAGGGACGCAAGGGAGTCGCTTTGATAAATATGGCGATAACCGCAAGCTTGTGCGATGGCACAAAAATCAATCATGGGTGAGATGGTGCTTTGTCCGCCTGTGGAGTCATGGCATGCGTTATCCAAGACAATATGGGTGTAGTGAGGCGGCGCATAAGCGCCAATAGTCGCCATCGAGCCCATGTGCATCAAGGCAGCGCCATCCCCATCTAACACGATGACGTCTCTCTCTGTGTGAAGAGCGACACCAAAAGCAAAAGCGCTGGCATATCCCATCGCCCCTACTTGATAGAAGTGGGCGTCATGGTCTTCGATGGTGAAGAGCTCGCGCCCGCATTTTCCTGTGGTCGCTATCAGGGGACAATGGCGCGGGACGATGGCGCGCACATGGCGTAGAGTCTCGAAACGCGAAGGCACGCTCTCCTTCCTCTCTCGAAAATCATGGATATGCCCCTTAGGGCGGGCGCGCCACGCCTTCTCTCGCAAGGTTTCTTTCTTCACATCCCCTTGCGACATCACAAGCACAAAGGGCGTGGCATGGGTTTTATAGTGCTGTTCTGCCTTATGGAGACATGGGACAATGTCTTCTTTCTTTTTAGGAAAAGGGCACATTCCTAGCCCCATGAGGGTGATGAGGTCATGGGTTATCTGCCCCATCTTTTCATGCTGTGGCTCGGCATGGCGCTGGTCTTCACCGCGCCATGTGACGATACATAAAAGAGGAATACGAAAAGGCTCAGCCAATGATGTCAACGGACTCACGCCATTCCCTAAGCCAGAATTTTGACACATGAAGACGCTAGGAACACCAGCAACACGCGCCCCTAAGGCCATCGCCACGGCTTCGCCTTCATTGGTCGCACCAACATAGGTGAGCGTCTCGTCAGAAATGGTGGCGTTGATAAGAGGCGTCAGATAAGAGCAAGGAACACCACAAAAAAAACGATAATGATACGCTTTGAGGGCAGAAAAAAAATCTTGGGCGGCAATCATGACGTTAAATCATCACGGATTTTGATTGCGCGCTTCGGCAAGGTCGTAAATATCATCAATATCAAGCCATGGGAACGTATTATAGAGAACATGGACGCGCACCCCTCGCTTGAGCAAACGGCGAAAGAGCATGGGCATATCACCAGCACTCGTCCGTATCGTTCCGTCTTTTTCCATAGCACAGAGTTCCTGCCACAGAAGAGCATGTCCTTCCCCACGCACTCTGACAACGCCTAACCACTCTCCTTGAGAGGATGGCACTTTCGTCTTATCACAGACGTTATCCTCACAGAAGGCGGTGAGATATGTTTCTTTGTCTGACGAAAAATAGTCGCCATCATAGGGGCGTGAGACACACACCCAATCACGCTTGTCATCAGCGCGACGATAATGTCGACTCTGCTCCTGCCACCCCACAGGACAGACAGCCATGACAAGAGCGCCATGACTCTCCGCCATGGCATCGATGAGGGCGGGCTTACAGAGAATATCGCCATAGCATATGAAGAGGTCGTCTCTTTTCTCTTGCAACGGCTCTTTGGCGCAAAATAATGACCATGCTTCGCCATAGTCGGCATGGCGCGGATTATCAACCATCGTCACGCCATCAACAACGACATGGGCCTTGCCATATCCCCTGACGACAGTGATGTCGGACACAGAGGCTTTTTTGAAGACATCCACAAGCCTCTTAAGGAGGGGCTTGCCACGCACATCGAGCATGGCTTTTGGCATTTTTGTCGTGAGGCTGTCGAGCTTCTGCCCACGGGATGCCGCCAAGATAATGGCGCGATGACAATGGGACGCGCTGTGGCGAAGATAACGTTGTTCGGCTTGGCGCAACTCGTCATTGCCAGAGAGGCGAAACACCTCGTCCATCGGGGCGATGGTATCCTCTAACATGGCGGGACTTCCCGTCTTACGAACAACGGCGCATGCCGATTGCATGGCGTGAATGCTCGCTCGTAACATATGATTTGCCCAAATGACCATGCTGATTCCCGCCTCTTGATAGCGGGTTGGCTCGGTATGGATATATTTCGTTGGCACAATGACAAGAGGACAACGGCTAGCCCATTCCCGTGAAAATTCAAGGACTTCTTGGGCGTCTCGCCGCTTCGAATGGATGAGAATGGCATCTGCCCCCGCTAAACGATAACATTCAGCGCGCCTCAACGCCTCCGCCATGCCAAGCCCCGCAATGAGCGCCTCTACACGCGCCACTAAGACAAAATCCTGAGACGGCTTCGTCTCCTGAATGGCCTGGAGCTTGCCACAGAACTCTTCCACATCGGCAAGGGGATGGCGCGCACCAATAAAAGAATTCGTCTTAGGAAACAGCTTATCCTCTAAACACACCCCCGCAATGCCTCGCTGGCATAGTTTTTTGACCAAACGCCGCGCATTATTGAAATTCCCATAGCCCGTATCGCCATCAAGAAGAATGGGAAGAGAACATGCGTCTGCCATGAATTCTAAACATTCCAATATCTGTGTCCATGACGCTTCGTTGCTGTCGCGCACCCCCATCGATGCCGACATGGCAAGGCCAGACGCCCAGATGCCCTCACAGCCTGCCTCTTCCACAATTTTTGCTGACAAACCGCTATGTGCCTCCATGAGAAAAGAGAGGCTTTGTCTTGAGAGCATCGCGCGCAGACGCTGCGCCGATGACAGGCGACTCTTGACGCCTCCGCCCCCCTTCTTATGTCCGTGAGAGGAAAGCACAGAGGACATCAATTTAGTGTCTTCCCTTGCCCTTGACGTCCCGCTTTGCGCCATTCATCCGCCATCGGCGCGCGGCACGCGACCTCCCGCCTCTTCCGCATTCTCGTCACTCGTGCGGCGTAAATGAGCAGTGAGCGCCTTGAGACCGATGCCTTCCGAGTCTATAGAACGATATTCAGAACGCCTCCGCGCCAACTCGCTGATACGCCCATCCAAAAAAATATCCACGATATACCAATCGCCATCAAAACGCCTCAAGGCATAGTCAAGAATAGCAGGCGCTTTCTCCTCACGATAGAGCGCCGTGTTCACGCGCACCCTATCCCGACTATCCCCTAAAAAGAAAGACTTCTTTGTCGTAAACGACTCCCCACTATACGACATGAAATTAGAGGCGTAATTTGTTACCGTGAATTCCGTAAATGCCTCGATAAAGTCAGTCTTATCAGTCTCGCTGGCACTACGCCAAAAATATCCCGCTATCACCGACGCCATCAAAGGAAGGTGAAAATCCCTCTCCACAGCCTTCTTAATGAAACCATAGCGCGCCACAAAATCAGCGCCGCCCGCACCACCCTTCATGCTCTTAATGAGCGTGTTATGCAAATCCTCCACCACAGCCACCGCCGCACGCAACGACTCGTCCTCGACTCCCGTGCTGTCGCCAGCCTCACTCTCAGCCCCACCCAACAGAAAAAAACAGACCCACAGCACACAGGCATGACCAAAAATCTTCCGTAACGACATCACCATCACCCTTTCTTATAAACACACCATATCAAACGCATGCGCAACATGCGTGCTGTGCATTATACAACAAAAAAAGTTACATGTCACCCCTTACATCACATAAGGACAATATGGTATAAGGACATATACTATGTCATGTACTATGTCATGCCGTACATTTTGTAGGGTCTTTTGAGAGTTTGTAGAGGATTTTATGTCAACCCGTGTCGCCTTCGTCCTATGAGCGCATTATATACACGCTCGATCGCGGCCATCGCCACATGGTGTTATCGCTATGGATGGTTTGTTCTTCCTGTGGCGGTGGCAGCAGCGTCATTCACGACATATTTTGCCGCCAAAGAGCTCACCCTGAATACATCCACCAGCGACATGCTGGCAGAACATCTGGACTTTAGACGCCATAGCGAACGTCTTAAGAAAATTTTTCCCTTGACCCGTGATGTTCTCGTCGTCGTTGTCAGTGGAGAGAGTTTTACGACCTCCTATAAGGCATCAAGACTCCTCTATCGCGCCATGCGTGAGCGCGATGACCTCTTCCTCAATGTCTTCAGCGCGCCCCACGAACCCTACTTCATCAATAACAGCCTCCTTTTCCGCGACAAAGACGACATCATCGACTACAGCGACGCCCTCATCGAAGCCCAACCCTTTATCGCCACCCTCAGTCGCGATAACAATATCAAAGGAATTTATCGCGCCATCGAACTCATCGACCTGCACGCGCAAGAGGCATCCTTCGAAGAAAAAGAACGTATCTACGAATTGAAACAGGATATTGCAACCGTCGTGAGAGATGTCCATGACGGCCATAAGCCACCAACCATCAATTGGCGCAAGAGTCTCGGAGATGACTCGATCCACGAGGGAACACGATTCCTTATCATCTCTAGCCCGCAACTGGATTTTTCGTCCCTCACGCCAGCAAAAGACGCCATCGACTTCATCACCCAAGAAGGCATGCGTATCAAAAAAGAAGAGGCGCTGGAATTCGAGATCGGATTCAGCGGGAATGTCGCCCTCGAAGAAGATGAAAAGGCAAGCGTCATACAGGGCGCTTCCGTTGCTGGGCTTCTTGCCTTAGTGCTGGTGGCATTTCTCGTCATACGCGGACTCCATTCATGGCGCGCCGCCTTGTGCGTCATGCTCTCCCTCATGCTGGGATTGCTCTTGACGACAGGCTATGCTGCTGCTGCCATCGGTCACCTCAATCTTATCTCCACCGCCTTTGCCGTTTTGTTTATCGGTATCGGCGTCGATTTTGGTATCCAATTATGCCTCCGCTATCTCGAGACAAGTATCGAAAACCCTAAACACACAGGAGAACAGCGACTCCACGACTCTGTCATATCCCTCGAACGTCCCCTCACCCTCGCCGCCATATCGGCAGCGGGTGGCTTTCTTGCCTTTGTCCCCACTGACTATGTCGGCATGTCAGAGCTGGGCGTCATCGCTGGCGGCGGCCTCGCCATTGCCTATATCGCCAATCTTACGCTCCTCCCCGCCTTGCTCTCCATCTTCTGCAGAAAAGCGTCCTTTATCGCTAAACTCCCGCCAGAGACGACTCCTGAAACACCCATTCATCGTTTCATCGAACATCATCCCGTTGCCCTCACCAGTATAGGCTTCCTTATCATGAGCGTGTCTCTGCTTGTCGTCCCACACTATAAAACGAATTTCGACCCGTTCTACCTCTATGATCCAGAGTCACTCTCGGTGAAAACAACGCTCACCCTCCTCGAAGACAGGGAGTCACAACTCTATGCCGCACAAATCCTCGCCAAAGATGAAAAAGAAGCACAGACAATCAAAGACACCCTCCACGCTCTCCCTGAGGTCAGTGTCGCCCACACAATTTCCGATTTCCTCCCAAACAATATCGCCACGAAAAGACCTATTATCGAAGAAACGGCATTCCTCCTCCTGCCATCCCTCGAACTCATCGCACACAACGACCCCCTCTCGTCAGAACAACGACGCCAAACCATCAAAGACTGGGCCGAATTGGAACGCGCGCCACAAACAGGACATCCGGGCTTACAGCAAGCCCTCGACTCTATCAAAGACCGCCATGCAAGCGTCCTCCTCAGCATAGAGGAAGCGATCTTGCGCGGCTTGCCCACACAATTAGAGCTCTTGCGCGACTCGCTCCAACCCACATTGATAGGGAAGTCCAGCGTCTCCATACAGGCTTTGCCTAAATCTCTGCGCCTCTTCTCCCTCGCTGATGACGGCTTCAATATCGTCACCGTCCTCCCCTCTGCCGATGTCCGCCATAGTCCCGAAGAGCTGACGCGCTTCGTCGACGCCGTGCGCAACGAAATTCCCAGCGCCACAGGCCCCCCCGTCATCACCGTTGAAGGCAAGCGAGAAGTCCTACGCGCCTTTGTCGAGGCTGGCACCCTCGCCATATGCTTCGTCCTTATCTTACTCCTCTTATCGCTACGGGCAGTCGTGGATAGTATCCTCGCCTTTCTCCCTCTCTTTATGGCAGCCACCATGACAGTCGCCATCGCCGTTGCCATTAACCTTCCCCTTAACTTTGCCAATATCATCGCCCTCCCCTTGCTCTTCAGTTTAGGCGTCTCCTATGGCATTTACCTCCTGTCGAGAGAGCGCACGGCTGCCTCCGTCAAAGCCATGATGCTCAGCTCGACACCACGGGCTATCCTTTATAGCGCACTGACAACCGTGGCTGGATTTGGCTCTCTCGCCTTGTCACCCCATCGAGGCACAGCCAGCATGGGCTTGATGCTCCTCATTGCCCTCCTCTCCGTCCTCATCACAAGTCTTATCTTCCTGCCCGCCCTCCTGCAAATTCGCGAAAACTATCGCAAGAGGAAACAGAATAAGCGCGCAACATCAACGCCATAGAATGTCATAACATCAATCACCCTTCTTGACACAAAGGCATAGTTGTCTTAACATCACGTTATGGAAAGATGCCGTAAGGGCATTCCATAGTGAAAAAGAGAAGGAATATCATGACGTTACGCCGCGCCTTGTTCGCAAAAAGAACACCTAAGAAAAAAGCACCCGACCATGTTAAACATGCTCTGCGTTCTTATGCCTTGCGTTGTTACAAACAGCGTGTCGCTTTGTGCGAGGAAAGAATGTCATTTTTCGAACGACGCTTCAATGCCATTGAGAGGGGTGGAGAAAGGGCGGACATGGAGACATTGATGGCAGAGGACAGAGCCATGGATGTAGAGGCCATGCATCGGGATTGGCAACAAACCTTTATGGATATGGCATTTACCATGTATCATCGTGCGGGGCGCGACCTAGAACAAGGCGGGCTCAATACAGAGCAAGCACGCGCCATCCGTCGCCTTCGCCATAAAGTCTATCCCCATCAGAGGAAAGGGAAGAGGCGCGCCAAAGTGGCATAACGCCTTTGTCTGACTCCCTTGTATGATGTATGGCAACGCCACCAGCAAAAAAGACAGAGCAACCTAGCACACGCACCCCTCTTGCGCCTCGTGAGCAACAAAGGAAATCTACAGAGGTGGTTGTGCGAGGACAAGTACAAGAAAAGCCTCTTCCCGTTTCATCGAGTCCTGAGGACTTAAAGCTTTATGACGATATTGTGCCGGGGATGGCGCGGGAAGTATGGGAAGAAACAAAAGAAAATAGCGCACAGAGGAGGCGCATAGAAGAACAAACATTACGTCGAGCCTATTAGCGTGATACCTTGTTGTCTATGGTCGGTCTTGGACTTGCCTTCTATGTTTTTTCTTTAGGGTATGATGGGGCGGGTGCGTTTGTTGCCATAGCGAGTCTGGGGTATGGTCCTTTGCAACGCTTTATTTTGATTTTGTCTGAAAAATAAACACGCTCTTCTTCGTAGAAGGGTCGAATCATGTCTTGTTCCCCAAGAGATTTTACCATCCTTTTATGGCATAATAAGAGGGACGTGACGCAAACCCTATCCTTGAGTCCCATGCATGCTCTTTTGCTCGCCGCTGGCAGAGGCTTACGCTCCCAATGCCGTCAGCACAAAATCCTCTTAGCGTATGATGGCGTTACCCTCCTCGAACGCCACATGCGCATCCTCGCCGCCTACCCCGTCCGCCATGTTGTCATTGTCTGTGGCTTTCAAAAAGAACAAGTCACGGACGCCGTCGACTCCCTTGTGCCACGATTCCCCTCGCTCCATATCCATGTGGCTTATAATGCCGACTATGCTTTGGGAAGCGCCCTCTCCCTTGCCTGTGGCCTCAATGCCATAAACACGTATCTGCAAGAAGGAGAGTCTCTGCTCCTCATGGATGGCGATGTCCTCTATGACGGGCGTCTTATCCAGCGGTTGACAGATTCCCCCCACAAAGGATGTCTCTTGATGGATAGAAACATGGAGGCGGGAGACGAACCTGTGAAAATTGCTCTCTATGAAGGACGCATTGTCGACATGGCAAAACGTCTCACGACATCCCGCTATGATACGCTGGGTGAGTCCGTTGGCTTCTTTAAAGTCGACGATGCCCTCACCCATGCGCTATGGGATAAAACACGCGCCCTTATCGACACAGGCGAACGCCATGCCCCCCATGAAGATGCCATACGCCAGCTTGTCCTCGATAGACGCTACCATCCATGCTTTGGCGTCGAGGATGTCACAGGCACGCCATGGATGGAAATTGACTTCCCCCACGATATTCATAAAGCCCGCCATGACATCCTTCCGCATTTGCAAAATCTGCCGTTTTAGCGTATCGTGTAAAGCATAAAGCTCTATCTCTTGACCTATCACATGTCCCCCATCATGCCTTATGACACAGAATCCAACGACACATACAATCATCGCCCTGTCCCTTCCCTCACTGGAAAAATCTTTTTTGTAACAGGAGGGTCGGGGTTCGTCGGCTCTAACCTCGTGCATATGCTCTGCCACTATGGCGCCCATGTCCTTGTCCTCATGCGTGGAAAGCATGCCATCAACCTCACAGGATTAGAGATACAACCCGTCCATGGCGACCTCCATACTGCCAACTACGAACAAGCGTTACGTGGCGTCGATGGCGTCTTCCATGTCGCCGCCGATTATCGCCTGTGGGCAAAAAATCCCCAAGAAATCTATCATACCAATGTGGAAGGCACAAAAAAATTGATGCGCGCATGCATTGACGCCAACATCAAACGGGTCGTCTATACCAGTAGCGTGGCAACCTTAGGCACCATACCCCAGGGCACCCATGGGAGCGGGCATGGGAACAAAGACGACAGCCGTGAGAGGCTGTGTGCCGACGAAGAGACACCCGTCTCCTTTGACGACATGGTGGGCGATTACAAAAAATCGAAATTTCTTGCAGAAGAAGAAACGCAACAACTCGTGGCAAAAGAAGGGTTACAAGCCATTATCGTCAATCCATCAGCGCCTGTCGGCGGACGCGACCGACGACCAACCGCCACAGGACGCATGATCTTGGAAGCCGCCTCAGGACGCATGCCCGCCTATGTGGAAAGCGGACTCAATATCGTCCATGTCGAAGACGTCGCCATGGGACATATCCTCGCATGGGAAAAAGGCATTGTGGGAAGACGCTACATATTGGGCGGAGAAAATATGAAACTCGGCGCCATCTTTCGCACAGCCGCTAAATTGGGCGGGCATAGAGGACCCTTCGTGCGTCTGCCGCGCCATGTCCTCATGCCCTTTGCCTACATCAACGAGGCACTGGCCTCCTTTCGCCATAAGGGGTATGAACCCCTTCTCACCGTCACAGGGGTTAAATTAGCAAAAAAACATATGTTCTTCTCTAGCCAACGCGCCGTTGACGAGCTGGGATACGCGCCGCGTCCCGCCATCGAAGCCATTCAGACGGCCGTCGCTTGGTTTCGCCGCAACAATTATCTTCCCACATAGCCTTGACATGCCATAGACGCCTATCCTATATTGAGAGGGTGCATTCTTTGGCGGTGTTCTCTTGTCTTCTCTTGTTGTTCATATGAAAAAAAATAAAATCAAAGTCATTCTTGCCCAACCTCGAGGCTTCTGTGCTGGCGTGGAACGCGCCATAGAAATTGTGGAACGCGCCATTGCTCTCTATGGGCCACCCGTCTATGTCCGCCATGAGATCGTCCATAACAAACGAGTCGTGGAAAGCCTCAGAGCGAAAGGCGCCGTCTTCGTGGAGGAACTGGATGAAATCCCTGAGGGAGGCGTCACCATCTTCAGCGCCCATGGCGTTGCCGAAAGGGTGGAGAAGGCTGCACATCAACGCGAATTACCCGTCCTCGATGCAACATGCCCTCTCGTGGCGAAAGTCCATAAGGAAGGACAACGTTATGCCCTCGATGGCTATGATGTCGTCCTCATTGGCCATGAGGGACATCCCGAAGTGGAAGGGACAATGGGACGCGTCCATGGAACCGTCTATCTCGTCTCAACGCCTGAGGACGCCCTCGCCCTCAAAGTGAAAAATCCCAATAAACTCGCCTATATCAGCCAAACGACACTCTCTGTGGATGACACGCGCGACGTCATACGCGCCCTCAAAAAGCGATTCCCCAATATCATAGGACCTGATGTCAAAGATATATGCTACGCCACACAAAACAGGCAATCTGCCGTGCGCGCCATTGTGGACCATATCGACCTCCTCCTCGTTGTAGGTGCCCATAATAGTTCGAATTCCAATCGCCTCAAAGAAATAGGCTCAGAAAGCGGCGTCCAAACCCACCTCATTGAAGATATTCATAGTTTCCAACCCTCATGGCTCGATAACGTTCAAACCATCGGCATTACATCTGGCGCATCAACCCCTGATGAACTCGTCCAAGAACTCATCGAATTGCTCAGCCATCACCATGATATTGAAATATCAACGCTGGAAGGACAAGAGGAAAATGTCGTCTTTAAACTGCCCAGTGAGCTACGCACCGTCAATATGGCCGTTCCTCACTCCGCATAAAACACCCCTCCCCATCACTATTCTCCCGCAAAGAACAGAACATCTCTCACAAAATATCTCTCATGGCAATCCCTCTTCAGCAACAATTCTCTATCGCCCGCTATATCGTGACGCAAAAAATCAAGGGCGTGAAGCGTTATCCCCTTGTCCTCATGCTCGAACCTCTCTTTCGATGTAACCTCGCATGCGCTGGCTGTGGCAAAATTGACTATCCCGATGAAATCCTCCAACAACGTATGAGCGTGCAAGAATGTCTCGAGGCGGTCGATGAATGTGGCGCACCTGTTGTCTCCATCCCGGGCGGTGAGCCTCTCTTGCATAAAGACATCGGCGACATCGTGCGAGGAATCGTTGAGAGGCGCAAATTCGTCTACCTATGCACCAATGCTCTCTTGCTCGAGAAAAAACTCCATCTCTTCGAACCAAGCCCTTACCTCGCCTTCTCTATCCATCTGGATGGCGATAGGGAAATTCACGATGATGCCGTCTGCCAAGATGGTGTCTATGACAGGGTTATTAAAGCCATACAGGCCGCTCAGGAACGTTCATTTCGCGTCAATGTCAATTGCACCCTCTTCGACGGCGTTGATGCCGAACGCACAGCGCGTTTCTTCGATACGATGACCGCCATGGGCATAGACGGCATCACCGTCTCGCCGGGTTACGCCTATGAACGCGCACCAGACCAAGAGCATTTCCTACAGAGGCAAAAGACACGCACGCTCTTCCGTTCTCTCTTCCGCCATGGCGCCCATGGAAGCACTCATGGGAACATTCGCGGGAAAAAACCATGGCCCCTCAGTCATTCAAGCCTCTATCTCGATTTTCTCGCTGGCAATCAAACCTACCATTGCACACCATGGGGAAATCCCACGCGCAACATCTTTGGCTGGCAACGCCCATGCTACCTCTTAGGAGAGGGATATTGCTCGAGCTTCAAAGAACTCATGGAGGAAACCGATTGGACTCTCTACGGAACGGGACAATATGAAAAATGCGCTAACTGCATGGCCCATTGTGGCTATGAGGCCAGTGCCGTTGAAGATAGTTTCGCCCGTCCCTTAAACGCCCTAAAGGTCGCCATGAGGACATGGCCTAAAACGACAGGCCCCATGGCAAAAGACATCGATATCAGCAAACAACGCACAGCGCGCTATGTCTTCGACGGCCATGTGCAGAAAATGCTCGATGACATTCGCTCAGACATAGAACAAGACAGCCGCGCCCCGACGCCATCCCCATCAAAACAAACCGCGTTGAATAACACGCACCAACGCTGACTCCGCACGTTCCATGTGATAGGCAAGGCTTATGAGACTGCCCACTTGCCAAGGACGCCTCAGCAACGCCTTCATCACACCCCCCACATCATAAGAGCCATCAGGCGCAATGACATGGTAGAGAACGGGAGGAATCGCCTTATCCACCCTATCGACAACGGCGCGCACCGCCATAAAGGGAATGCCATGGCGGTGGGCTAGACATGCGCCAATATGACTCTCCATATCCACAACAAGCGCCCCCGTCCTTTCCCCTAAGGCGCGTTTTTCCGCTATCTCTGGCACTAAAATATCGCTCCCAAACACAGAACCACGCCGCGCAAAAGGCACAGAGGCATACCGCGCCCATAAGGCATGCGACCATGCCTTATGGCACATCCACACGCCATCCTTATGGTAGATTTTATCGGCAAAGACGACATCACCCACAGCAACATCGTCTTGCAAACCACCCGCAACGCCAAAACTCATCAAGGCATCGATACCACCATCAATAAGCGTTTGCGCCGCCTTGAGCGCGCCGCTCTTTTCCGCCCCGCTCATCGCCACCGAGAGAGGGACATCACGCCCACAATGCTTATGACGCTTTAGGCATGACGCCTCACGCGCAAAACCAACGATGACACCGATATGGCGAAACGCGTCTTGCGACATCATAATCCTTGTCCAAGCGCCTTCGTGTTGCTCTGTATCATGCGCCGATAGCGCGACAACGCCCAAAGAGGAAAATAGACACTATAGCCACGATAGCGCAAATAAAAGACACGCGGAAATCCCACAGCGGTATAGTCATCTTCCCGCCAACGCCCATCCTCCTCTCGAGGCGCCGCTAAGAGCCATTCAATCCCCCTCTTGACAGCATCGCTAGAGACTTCATGGGCGGCAATCAACGCCATGATAGCCCACGCTGTCTGTGAAGGTGTGCTGGCCACCACCTCATCTCGTCTCGAAGGCCAATAACTCGCCCCACTTTCACCCCACCCGCCATCATCATTCTGGCGGTCACACAACCACTGAACAGCGCGACGAATATAGGGAGACGACATATCCTCAGAAATGGCATGCAAACCCGATAAAACAGACCATGTGCCGTAAATATAGTTCGTCCCCCAACGACCAAACCACGAGCCGTCTTCCTCTTGCTCACGCCGTAAAAAGGCGAGGCATCTAGCGATGACATCGTCTTCCTTCGTATAACCCCTCTGAGCAAGAAAACCTAAACAGCGGGCTGAAACATCAACAGTAGGAGGGTCGCGCAACGCCCCATGGTCAGCAAACGGAATATAGTCGAGATAGGCACTCGTATTATCGGCATCAAAAGCACCCCATCCGCCATTCTTGCTCTGCATGCCAATAATCCATCTCTCTGCGCGTTTCAGGGCTGGCTCATAGCGCGGGTCATGCGCCTTGTCTAACGCTATAGCAACAACAGCCGTATCATCAACATCGGGATAATAGTCATTGCCATATTGGAACGCCCACCCCCCCGGCGCAACGTGAGGACGCCTATCACGCCAATCACCTGCCGCCTCACGCACCTCTTTGGAAAGAAGCCACGCCATGCCACGTTCATGGGACGAAGAGGCAACACCCTCATCCTCGGCCAACGCTAAAAGCGCTAAACTACTATCCCACACAGGAGAGACACACGGCTGGCAAAAACT
This sequence comes from Alphaproteobacteria bacterium GM7ARS4, assembly GCA_014332745.1. Lineage (NCBI taxonomy): Bacteria > Pseudomonadati > Pseudomonadota > Alphaproteobacteria > Alphaproteobacteria bacterium GM7ARS4. Next base: position 33,183 of record JACONL010000001.1, read on the forward strand.
TTCATCCACATCATCAAACACGAGAAGACGCAACGCCTCAAGAGCCTCCTGGTATCGTTCATCGTCCTTCCCATACCCTAACACATCGAGAAGAATAAGAAAATTCATCATAGCGGGGAAAATACCGCCTAAACCATCGCGACCATTACGCCTCGCCATAGACCATGCGACCGCCTTGTTGATGGCATGACGGCGTAGGAAGGGCGGCGAAAAACGCTCGATGCGTCTCACGATGGCGTCAACATAGACAAATAACGCCCCCTGCCACGTCCCGCGATGATTTTTAATATAGGCAACCTTCTCTCCCTCCTTTTCTACCCTCAATTCTGTCAACGTCACCCCATGGTCGCCTTTGCTTTGTGGCTTCAACGCCATCAAAGCCAAGACCGGCACGAGAACAACCCGCGACCAATAAGACACCTTCCCTAGAGAAAAAGGACACCATGACGGAAGAAGGACTATCTCCACAGGCATCGACGGCACCGCCTCCCAAGGAAGCACCCCATGAAAAGCAAGGGACATGCGCGTGAAAACATTGCATTGGGTGAGTCCTCCCATCGCCCGAATGGCACGGCGCGCATGCGCCATATGCGGCGCATGGATGTCATCACCCATCAACTTCAAAGCAAAATACGCCTTGACACTGGCGCTGAGGTCCATGTCGCCACCATAATAGAGCGCCCACCCCCCATGCCCCTTACGCTCCCCACGCTCTCCATGCTCCTCAGGGGACAGCGAACGCGTACGGCGAATATGGCGCGCAAGACGCCCCTCACGCTCTACATCCTTAATCCCTAAATAACGATTCATCATAATATATTCAGCAGAAATCGTCACATCAGCCTCCAACGGAAAAACCCAATGGCCATCCCTCTGTTGCTTGGCACGTAAGGCGTTTTTCCCACGCTCGATGGCATCGTCAATATGGCGAAAAAATGCTTTCTTATCGCTCACGCTGTCTGACTCCTTGACGAAGAACCAACAGAGGACACAACGCATGACGCGGCGCGAAATCCAGACATGATCGCCCCCTCAATGGTCGCTGGCAGTCCCGTATCCGTCCAATCACCTGCTAAAAACATATTGTGCCATGGGGTCTGGGTTTTGCCTCTCGCATGTTCGTTTTGCGGCGATTGCACAAAGGTTGCTCTCTTCTCACAGAGATAACGATAGGGAGGCATTGTACCGTTTTTCCACCCAAGAGTCAAAGAGACATCACGCCATAATTGGCGCACAAAAGAGTCCCTCTCCGTTCCCCACGAGTCCTGCACCGCACTGATCGTCACCGACAGATGGTCCTTATGGCAAAAAAGCCAATGGCCTCTGCTGCCATGCATCCCCACCATAGAGGGAAAAGGTGGAGGCGTGCGCCCCTTTGGTATCAGGAAATGGACATTGATGATACCTCGATACCCCTCTGGCACAGACAAGGACGGCAAGACAGCGCGCGCCGCAAAGGGAGGAAGCGCCATGATGACACGCTCCTCTCTGCCAACGGGAACAGAAAAATTGAGCCCGCATAATGATGACACAAAGCGCCCTTGAAACCCTAACCCCCGCACACGCATCCCACAACGTATGGACGCCCCATGGCGTAGCAAATACGCATGAGCTGGCGCGATAAAGCTCGCCCCTAAATTCTCACGCGGATAACATGGACGACAATGAGATGCGCCACGAAAAAACGTCTTCACCAAGACATTCCATAACAGGCGCATGCTCGCCTTGGACGACTCCGTATTCAGCACGCTCACAGCAAGAGGGTCTATGAACTTCCTAAAAAAGAGCGCATGGGGGGAAAAGACATCACTGACGACATGATGTCGCCCATAACATCGATGGCGCGCACACGCCCACAAACAAGACAATAACGTGGATGGCGTCATACCCCATTCCCTCTTCACAAACCAGAAGGCTCGACTCTTATCGCCAACGGTCAGACTCTCACAACGCCCCGTGGGGACATCGTAAAAATCAAAACGGCTTTGCTCTTGCACGATGAGCTCGTCTTGCGCACCCACCATGTTCACATAGCCCATGACATGGTCGTTGCCGCTGAGCACCAAATGACTGCCATTATCGATGGTGATGTTGAGGGTGCTATCATGGTAGGAACGACAACGTCCGCCTAAAAAAGGGGACGCTTCATAGAGAAGCACGCGACATCCCTGTGACGCAAGACTCACAGCGGAAGCAAGCCCCGCCAACCCGCCACCAATAATATGCGCTGTGCCAAGGCATGCCATTGTCAACGCCCTAAAAGGTAGGCGCGCGCCATATGCATCGCAAGAGCCACATTCGTTGGCCGCGCCACAGGCTCGAGAGTCGCCCAACCACGCCGACATAACAGCGTCAAAATATCGCCATACACATGGCGCATAAAACGCGCCGGACGCCACATGCGCCTATGGGCGCTCTGCCAGAATAATTTATCACTCAAAGCAAACGCATCGCGCGCATGAGACACAAGCGCACAGGCAATGGACGGAAAATGCTGTGAGGAAAAGAGCTGGGACAGAGCCTCACCCGTCAGCCCATAAGGCGCAAGCATCGTCAAAGGGATATACAACCTGCCACGAGCGCCATCTTCCCTGAGGTCACGCAAGATGTTCGTCAGCTGCAACGCCCTGCCCAGAGCATAGGCATGGCGATAGGCATGCTCAGACGCATCGCCAAAAATATGACTCGAGAGCACACCCACCGCCCCCGCCACCCTATCACAATAGCGCTCTAACATCGCCATATCCTTCATGCGCACAGAAACACCAATATCCATCTCCATCCCGCGAATAATCTCCATAAAGGCGTGACGTGGCATGGCATAGCGGGGAATGCTCCATGCCAAGACATGAAAGAGAGGATGGTCACCCGTCTCCCCGCCATATGTCTTCCCGCCATAGAGAACATCAAGACGCCGTGACCAGTCTCCTAACCGCCTCAGACGTTCCTGTGTCTCCAGCCCTTCATCATCGACACTATCATCCACATCTCGACAAAAGGCATAAAGAGCATACATCGCACGCCTCTTGTCTCGAGGAAGACACCGCATGCCCCAATAAAAAGAAGAGCCTGCCTGCCGAACGTAAGAGTCGACCCATTGCTGTGCCCACGCCTGCTTCTGTGTATCCATAAGACAGAGACATTCCAGCGCCACTTAGGCATGGCGCTCAACGATAAAGAGCGCAACATCTCGCAAAGGCTGCGCCTCTTTGCCAAAACACGCCAAACCATCAATAGACTCGGCAACAAGCGCATGCGCTTTGCGTTGCGCCCCCGCCACGCCTAACGCCTTGACAAACGTCGCCTTTTGCGCATGGTCATCCTTGCCCGCACGCTTCCCCATCACCTCTTCATCGCCCACCGCATCCAAAATATCATCGGCAATTTGAAACGCCAAACCAATACAGCGCCCATAAGACTCTAAAGCCTCCATATCCTTTGTCGATGCGCCACCAAGAAGACCACCACTCGTCGCTGAGAAAAAAAGCAATGCCCCCGTCTTCATTGTCTGAAGCGACTCGATATGAGAACGCGTCACCTCGTCATGGGATTGCGCCACAAGGTCGGCCATCTGCCCGCCTACCATCCCCCTTATGCCCGCATGGCGCGCTAAGCCATGCACCAAACGACAACGCACAGAAGCATCATGGTGAGTCTCCTCAGAACTCAAAAGCTCAAAGGCAAGAGTCAACAAACCATCGCCCACAAGAATCGCCGTCGCCTCGTCATAACGGATATGACAACAAGGACGCCCACGCCGCATATCATCATCATCCATCGCCGGCAAATCATCATGGACTAAAGAATAATGGTGAATCATCTCAACAGCCGACGCCACACGCAAGGCATACGACTCGCGCACAGAAAAAATATGTGAAGACGCCACAACCAAAAAAGGACGCAAGCCCTTGCCACCACCCTCCACAACATAGACCATCGCCTCGTAGAGACGACCCTCCAACCCTCCCACAGAAGGAAGAAGAGACAGGATACAGGAACGCACCTGATGACTCACGCGCAGCAACGACTCTTGCAATGCCCTATCACCCATTATGATGATGGCTCGCTTGTAAAAGACTCTAAACCAACAGCCTTGCCAGACTCCAATCGCACCTTGTCAATGCGCCCCTTGGCATCCGCTAACTGCTTCTGGCAGTGCTTCGATAATTGCATGCCACGCTCATAATACGCCACAGCCTTATCTAACATCACCGTACCTCCCTCTAATGCCTTCACAAGCCTCTCTAACTCACCCAACGCATCCTCAAAACTCATAGACTCAACAGGGGGGGACTCAACAGGGGGGGACTCAACGGGGGGGGACTCAACGGAGGGGGAGTCAACAGGCGAGGAAGCAACGGGCTGATTATTCTGTTCCTGTGCGTCCATCCTATCCTCTCACACGCTCATGACTCATTAACGCCCCCACATGCGCCGCCGCACTCTGTGCTAAAGCAGTCAGATTGTAACCTCCCTCAAGCATAGACACAAGACGCCCTTGACATATTTTTTGCGCCTCCTCCACAAAGAGCATGGTGAGGCGCGCAAAATCTTGGGTGCTCACACGAAAACCACCAAGGGGGTCGTCCTCATGGGCATCAAAGCCAGCCGACAATAACATCAACTGAGGCTGATACGCCCGCACATGGGCCAGCCCCTCACGCCATACCGATAGGAACGTATCACCATCCGTGCCTTGAGGCAAAGGATAGTTATAGACAAAGCCCGCACCCTTCTCATCACGACGTCCCGTATAGGGATAAAAAGGCCATTGATGGGTCGACATAAAAAGAATTCTCTTGTCATGAGCAACAGCCGCTTGCGTGCCATTGCCATGATGGACGTCAAAATCAAGGATCGCCACGCGAGACAGACCATAAGCCTCGATGGCATGATAGGCAGCAATGGCAACATTGTTAAATAAGCAAAAACCCATCGCCCGCTCAGGCTCGGCATGGTGACCCGGGGGACGCACCGCACAAAAAGCATTTGTCGCCTCACCCGCCATGACAGCATCAACAGCCATCACCGATGCGCCCACCGCACATAAGGTAGCCTCACGACTCCCCGCTGAGACCAACGTATCACTATCAAGAAACGCTAGACCATGCTGAGGCACTTGGCTTATGACATGCATCACATGGCGTATCATGGACGGCTGATGGACAAGCGCCAATGTTGCCTCCTCCACCGCCACAGACTCAACCCATACAAGCTCTAAAAAACGCTCCCCCCTCAGATAATCCATGATATGCTCCAAGCGCGCCACACGCTCAGGATGCCCTTGTCCCGTCTCGTGACGCAAACATGAAGGATGGGTATAGAGACATGTGGACATATGCAGCACTCCATAGGGTGATGATGGCGAACAATCATGGGTGTCACCCACCCTAGCACAACGAGAGAACCTCCCTCAACAACGAGCATCATGAAACAAGGTCTTCTTATATGTGGTCATGGCACACGCCACCCCCATGGCTTGGACGAATTCGCCCAGCTCACCCGTGATATAGAAGAACACCTCGATGATAACATCGTGCGTTATGGCTATTTAGAATTCGCTCGCCCCATCATACGCGACGGCTTAGACGCCTTGCGCCATGAAGGGTGCGCCATCGTGCATGCCCTCCCCGCCATGCTGTTCGCCGCAGGCCACGTCAAAAATGACATCCCCTCCGTCCTCAATAACTATGCCCTTCAACATCCCTCTATGCGTATCATCTTGGGACGAGAATTGGGAATCACCAGTGGTATGCTGCGCGCCGCAGAAGCGCGTATCCGTTCGTCCCTTGCCTCCTCACCCGTGTCCTATCACGATACCCTCCTCATGGTCGTCGGAAGAGGCGCATCAGACCCTGACGCCAATAGCCATATCGCCAAAATCACACGCATGCTGTGGGAAGGCATGGGATTCGGGTGGGCAGAAAGCGCCTTCTCGGGTATGACGTTCCCCCTCGTCGCCCCCGCCCTAGAGAAAGCTGTGAAACTGGGGATGAAACAAATCGTTGTCTTTCCCTATATGCTCTTTGACGGCGTCCTCGTCCAACGCATCTATCACCATACAGATCTCGTCGCCAAACAATATCCCCAGACTCGATTCGTCAAAGCGCCTTATCTGAATAATCATCCAGATGTCGTCTCGACCTTCCTCCAACGATTGCAAGAAATTCACACGCCAGATAATGCCATGAATTGCCAATTATGCAAATATCGAGAACGTATTGTCGGCTTCGAACATGACGTGGGAACAGCACAGATGAGCCATCACGACCATGCAGAAGGCGAACAAACCCATACGCACCAACAGCATACCCATCATCACCCACCCTACCCCCATGCCGACCATCCTCTAGGGCCCCTCTCCATGAGTCTCTATGACAAAGATATGACAAAGACATGACACCCCCCCATGCGCCTCCCCATGCGCCCCCCCATGCGTATGAGGGCGGTCTCAAAGATGACGACACGCCACCCCCCTGTGGTCGAGGCTATAGGCCTCCCCCATCAGCGCACTATATCCGTGATGGACAGGCCATCCATGCATGTTCCCTCGCACGTATACGCGCATGCGCACCCGCCCTTGCGACCCTCACGCCACCATGGGAACGCATGGCATCGAAACTGATTCAAGCATGCGCCATGGAAGACATTATCCATGAGCTCTCTTGGCACGACTCCTTTATCCCGCAAGCATGCGCGGCTCTCACACGGGGATGTCGCATATTCACCGATAGCGATATGGTGGCAAGCGGAATCGATCGTCACCTCCTGCATAAAAGCGCCAACATACATCCCGATGAACGTATTATCAGCCTCATCAAAACAGAGGCGGTGCATCGACACGCCCATGCGACACAGACAACACGTTCCGCTGCTCTCGTGGAGCGGTGGTATCAAACCTACGGATGGACGCAAGAGATGGTCGTCATTGGCAACGCCCCCACATGCCTCTTTCGCCTTATGGATTACTTGCGCCATACTCAGCCATCCTCCTACCCCGCTGTCGTCATCGCCTTTCCTGTGGGTTTTGTCGGGGCGGCGCGCGCCAAACAGCTCTTTATCGATAATTATGGCGACAGCATTCCTTATCTCGCCTTGAAAGGAAAAAGAGGAGGAAGCGCCATGGCTGTGGCCGCCCTCCATGCCCTCCTCCATATGATATGATGGCAAAATGGCTATGGATTATCGGTGTGGACGCCGACGGACGCACCAGCCTCACCCATCACGCCTTGTCGGTGATTCGCAAGGCCCACGTTATCCTCACCAGCCCACGACTCGCCCAACTGCTCGCCTCAGACATCGAAAAAACCCCTCATGTCAGACATTGGAGTCGCCATATAGACGACGATATTCACCATATCAGACGTTATAAAGACACTATCGTCGTCATCCTCGCCAGTGGCGACCCCCTCTACTATGGAGTCGCGACCCGTGTCTTGCGTATCATCCCCATAGAACAGGTTACCATCATGCCCGCCCGCTCTAGTATCAGCCTCGCATGCGCCAAACTAGGCTGGACACAACAGCATGTCACGCCCCTATCCCTCCATGGACGAAACCCACACCATATAAGACGCTATCTCAGCCCCAAACAACGTATCATCATCCTCAGCGAAGGCATCACAACCCTCCATGCTGTCGCCCAAGCACTCTGTGATTATGGCATGCGCACAACGACCATCATCGTCTTGTCCCAATTAGGCTCGCCCCAAGAATCACACATCCACGTCACGGCACAAGAGGCGCACACACTGACATCCCTCGACCCCCTCACAATCCTTGCTATCGAGTGTGGGCCATGCGCACACCAAACCGACAACGCCCATGCGCCCCTCGTCTCGACTCTCACGACCCTCCCCGATACGGCATGGCGCCATGACGGATTGCTCACAAAACAAGCCATACGCGCCAGCGCCGTCTCTGCCCTGTCCCCTCACCCCGCCCAAACCCTATGGGACATAGGAAGCGGAAGCGGAAGTATCGCCATCGAATGGATGCGCCTCCACCATCAAAATCATGCCGTCGCCATCGAACAGAATCCCCAACGCTGCGCGCATATTCGACATAATGCCAGAGCGCTCGGCACGCCAACCCTCACCCTCCTACAAGGGCATGCTCCCCATATCTTGTCACAGATAAAGCCTCCCCACACAAAGCCAGACGCCATCTTCATTGGCGGCGGCTTGAACGAACCAACCCTCATCGACACATGCTATCGCATGCTCCAGCAAGGACAACATCTCGTCTCCCATAGCGTGACCATAGACCATGCCCATGTTCTTTTCGAAGCCTATCAACGCTATGGCGGTAACTTGCAAAAAATACAGACCCATAGCATACAAGGCATTGGCTCTTATCACCGATGGCATGCCATGCTCCCCGTCACCCAATGGAGCTTGTGTAAGGCATGACACATAAGGCAACACACACAACAACAGGCACGCTCTATGGCGTCGGCGTGGGGCCCGGTGACCCGTCACTCTTGACGCTCAAAGCTGTCTCCTGTATCGAACGCGCCCATGTTCTCGCATGGATAGAAAGCCCACAGCATACAAGGAGCTTTGATGTCGTCAAACATCTACGCCAACAACATCATATGACCTATGGCACGCCCATCGATATGGGGAACACAGAACAACAGCGCGTGCGCCATTATGATCATCTCGCCTCACGCCTGAAACGCCATCTTTGTCAAGGCCATGACGTGGCCTATCTCACCCTTGGCGACCCGCTCCTCTATGGCAGCTTCACATATCTCATGGAACGTCTTCGCCATACGTGCGCCATCGATATCATCCCCGGTATCCCCTCTTTCTGCGCTGTGACGGCTCACCTCCAACAATGCCTCGCCCAAAAACAAGAAACACTCACCATCTTGACGGCACAGCAAGCCCTCACACGACTCGCCCACCCTCTGAACAGCCATGAAGCCATCGTCATCCTCAAAGGAGGAAAGCATATCCAAACACTCAGACGTATGCTCGAACAGCATGGAGACAAGACCATCGAACGCGCCTTCTATGCTGAACATGTGGGAACGCCACAACAGACATCCATGCCCCTTTGCGCCTATGATAAGCCATCCGCCCCCTATTTTTCCCTTATTGTCATTACCCCCCATAGAAGCGCATGACACATCCCGTTGCCATCATCACCACCCAACGCCACGCCCTCGAACGGGGACGCGCCCTACGCGCCCATATCCCCCATAGCGTCCTCTACGCCCCCCATCCATGCTGTCCACAGGACGCCATCCCTTATACGTCCCTCGAAGAGAGTCTCCACACCCTCTTTCGCCAAAAGACAGCCATCATTGCTCTTTGTTCCGTGTCTATCCTTGTCCGTCTACTCGCCCCCCTCATCGAGAAAAACGCCCGCCATCCACCCGTCATCGCCCTGACCCTCCACAATGCCACGCACGATACCCCCTCACACACCCCCTCACACGCCATGTATGGTGAGAGGGACACGCAACGTCCTTTTGTCATTCCTCTCTTATCAAGCCATCAAGCAAGCAACAGCCTCGCCCGTACCATCGCATCCATCGTCAATGGTGTCGCCTGTATCTCTACACTCAGCGACACACTCTATGATATTGCCTTCGATGCGCCCCCTGAAGGATGGCGACTGGCAACAAAAAAACACTATAAGGCATGGATACGGCGCTTGGTCAATGGCACACCCCTCCATATCAGCCATGACGACTCAGAAGGCACACGATTACCGCCAACATGGCACAACACACTCCGCCAGCTGTCCGCCATAAAAACAGACATAAAAACAGACAATGACCCATCGTCCCATCTCCACATCACAACCCAATGGCGTCATGTGAAAACGGATAACCCTAACCTCTTGACCTATGTCCCACAATGCCTCGCCCTCGGCATCGGCTGTGAGTCTGGCACAGACCCCCAAGCCCTCCTCCATGCTGTCAAAGATGTCTGCCAACGCCATAATCTGAGCCTCAAAGCCATCGGTGGCATTTTCTCCATCGCCCTCAAACGCCATGAGCCCGCTATCCATGCCCTACAAAAAACCCTCGCTTGCCCCTTCACATGCTACTCGGCAGAACAGCTCTTGACATGCACCGACCGCCTCAAAACGCCATCCAACGATGTCTTTGCTATCACAGGATGTTATGGCGTTGCCGAAGGCGCCGCCCTGTTAGGCGCTGGACCAGCCGCCAAACTCCTCATCCCAAAACACATCACGGGACAAATCACCCTCGCCATCGCCGTCGCCCCACAGCCCCTCAAGCAAAAAAAACATGGCCATATCGCCATCATCGGCACAGGACCCGGCCATACCGCCATGCTCACCATAGACGCCCACCAACAGCTCCAAGCATGCGATGATGTCGTCGGCTATCAACGCTACCTTCATCTCCTCGAGCCCATGCTCCATACCCAACAACGCCACCCCTTCCCTCTTGGCGAAGAAGAAAAACGATGCAAACACGCCATCCAACTGGCACAGACAGGACGCCATGTAGGCCTTGTCTCATCGGGCGACCCCGCCCTCTACGCCCTTGCTTCCCTCGCCATGCAGTGCCTACAGGCTGATGACAGCACAGAGCCACTGCCTAGCCTGTCCATCCATCCAGGTGTCACAGCAGCGCACGCCGCCAGCGCACGCATGGGCGCACCCCTCTCTTATGATTTTTGCGCCATATCCCTCTCAGATCTCCTCACCCCATGGCCCACCATAGAAAAACGCTTGCTCCATGCCGCTATGGGTGATTTCATGACAGCACTCTATAATCCACGCTCACAGGAACGCACCCAAGCTATTATCCACGCCCAACGCATCTTTCTAGACCATCGCCATGGCGAGACATGCGTCCTCATTGCTCGCAACCTCTACCGCCAAGACGAATCACTCACCATCAGCACGCTCAAAGACTTCCTCACCCACCCCATCGATATGCTCACCCTTATCCTCATCGGCACAGAACAAACAAAAACCCTCGACTATCAAGGAAAACAATATCTCTATACCCCTCGAGGCTATGCCATCACACCACCCGCTCCATAATATGCCTCCTATCACCATCCCCCCTATCATCTCATGACCGTCCATTTTATTGGCGCTGGACCGGGCGCGCCAGATCTTATCACCTTGCGGGGATGGCGTCTTCTCCAGCATTGTCAGACATGCCTCTATGCTGGGTCGCTCGTAGATCCTGCCGTCACAACGTCATGTCCGCCTCACGCCCACATCATCGATAGCTCTGCTATGACCCTCAAAGACATCATGGCAACAATACAAAACGCCCATCAACAAGGGCACGACATCGCACGCCTGCACTCAGGCGACCCCTCCCTCTATGGCGCTCTCAACGAACAGGCACGATTCTTGCAAAAACATCATATCCCCTATACCATTACCCCCGGTGTCCCCAGCTTCGCCGCCGCCGCCGCCAGTCTAGGACAATGTTTCACCATGCCACGCACAACCCAAACCATCGTCCTCACCCGTAGCGCCTTAGGAAAAGCAACGCCCATGCCACAAGAGGAATCGCTCGCCCATTACGCTAAAACACGCTGCTGCCTCGTTATCTATCTCTCCATACGCCACCTCAACGCCCTGTGCGCCATGCTTATCCCCCACTATGGCAATACATGCCCTTCCGCTGTCGTCTATCGTGTCTCTTACAAGGACGAAAAAATTATCACAGCCCCCCTAGAACGACTCCCTCGCATGGTGAAGCCCCATAAAATCACACGCCAAGCCCTTATCATCGTCAGCCCATCCCTCATCATCGACCATGACAAAGAACACACCATCCACGAAAGCGCCCTCTACGCCCCAACATACCGCCATCTTTTCCGCCCAACGACCAAGACAGGTTAAGCGCCCCATTCCCCATACGCCCACCCCACGCACACCATGTCATCGCCTCAACAGCCTACCCTCTCCATTATCATCCCCTTTTATAACGAGTATGATAACCTCCCCCTCTTCCACCAACGCCTCACCCAAACGCTCAAACCCCTCCCCTACCGTATGGAAATCCTCTATATCGATGACGGAAGCACCGATATGGCCGCTGAATGGGTCACAGAACAAGCCCATAAAGACCCACGTATCGCGCTCCTACGCCTCTCGCGCAATTTTGGGAAGGAACACGCCCTCTCCGCTGGCATCGATTACTGCCATGGCGACGCCGCCATTGTCATCGACGCCGACTTGCAAGACCCACCAGAACTAATCCCTCAACTCATCGCCCCATGGCAAGAGAATAAAGCCGACGTCGTCTACGCCCAACGCCTCTCCCGTCAAGGCGACTCCCTCGTCAAACGCCTCACCGCCCACCTCTTCTATCGCCTCATGGCAAGAACACGCCCTGTCATCCCCTATAATGCCGGCGATTTCCGTCTCATGAACCGACAAGCACTGGATGATATTAAAACATTGCGAGAAAAACACCGATTCATGAAGGGACTCTTCACATGGATAGGACACCGACAATATGCCGTCCCCTACCATCGAGAGCCACGCCATAAAGGGCGGTCAAAATGGAGTTATTTCGCCCTCTGGCATCTCTCCATCGAAGCCATCACAAGCTTTACGACAGCGCCCCTACGTATCGCCTCCTACCTCGGTCTAGGCGCTGTGCTCTTTTCCCTCACCTATGGAAGTATCATCTTATTTCGAACCATCGCCTATGGAAGTGATGTCCCCGGTTACCCCTCCCTCATGATGACAATCCTCTTCATTGGCGGCGTCCAGATGTTTACCATCGGTATCCTTGGCGAATATATCGGACGTATCTTTAATGAAGTCAAGCAACGCCCCCTCTACCTCGTCCGCGCATGGCATCCGTCCCAACAGACGCGCCCCCAAAAGACACGTCATGACCATCACAAGACACCATAAGACATGTGACAGCCCCCCACACCCCCTCCCCCATGCCGTCATCCCTCACGCTCACGCACGTCCTGCCATCAAGAGCCGAAGATAGATTTTTTCTCTTCGCCCTCCTCAGCCACGCCGCCTTATGGACAATCATTCCTATCATCGTCAGCCCCAATGTCCCCATCGATGTTATCTATCTACATCAAGACCGCTACGAACTCCAATGGGGATACGCCAATAATAGTAGCCACCCACCTCTCATGGCATGGATTGCCTACATCATCGGTGTCCTCTTCCCTCACCATCACGCCCCCTATATCATCCTCAGCCAAATCAGCACAACACTCATGCTGTTCATCATGTGGACATGGACAAGACGCCATGAGACGCCAACAATCGCCTGCATCAGCACACTCCTCACACAAACAATCCTTCACCATACCATCCTCACCCCTGAATTTAATCATAATGTCATTCTCCTGCCATTATGGGCGCTTCTCATCATCGCCTTTCATCGCTGTATCACCAAGAACACATGGGTGGACTGGCTGTTATGGGGTGTCGCTGTCGCTGTCGCCATGCTGGCAAAATATACCTCCGCATTGCTTGTTCTCTCTATGCTCTTGTTCCTCGCTCTCTCGCCATCGAAACGCCATCTCCTGAAAGAAAAAGCCTTGTATCTCGCCATTGCCCTCGCCCTTCTCCTCTTCTTCCCCCATGTCCTGTGGCTCATAGAGCATGATTTCCCCACCTTGCGCTATGCCCTCGCAAGAGCCTATGATGGCGTGACAGAGTCATTCGTCCAACGACATATCCTCTCTCCCCTGGCGTTTCTTGCCGCCCAGCTGATGCTTATCGCCCCCCTCTTGCTCTTGCTCCCTCTGGCGGGGTCATGGCGTATACCGTCAAAGGCAACCTTCCTCTCACTTTGGAAAGAAGAACAACAGGAAAGAGCCTTTGCCTATGTCATAGGGTGCATGCCTCTCGCCATGGCTGTCTCGCTCTCTCTCGTCTTCGGCTTACAGCTACGCTCAGCATGGGCTGCACCCTTTTTCCTCTTCGCTGGCTTTATTGCCCTCACCCTGTTCATCCAACCCAACAGCATCGCCCTCACTCCACGATTCAAAATGGCATGGGGTGCCGTCCTCCTGCTCACCATCCTCGCCTATAGCATCATACAGCTGGGAAAGCCCGTCATCGCACACACCATCAAACGCACCCAATTCCCAGGGGACGACCTCGCCATGACGCTCCATAAGGAATGGTATGACAGATTTCAAACATCCATCCCCTATGTGCTAGGCGATCTCTGGGTAGCAAACAATATCGGGTTCTATGCACCACATCACCCCCGCGCCGTTGTTCCATCCCATCCCATACACCCCTCCCTCAGCGCACAAGAAAAACAAGAGATACAACGCCATGGCGGCGTCATCATATGGATGGAAGACGTCTCTGTGCCTCACCGATGGGTCACACCACCCTATCCTGCGGACATCATCCTCTCTCTCTTCCCATGCATTAGCCCACAAAAAACCCTCACCATAGAAAGTCTGAGCCCCTTCCCGCTCCCTCCCCTCATCTTTCACAGAGTGCTCATCCTGCCTCAATCCCATTGCCCAACATAAAAGGCGCTGTCAAACCCGCGACGCTAGACGCCACAGGAGGCGGAGGCGGCGGCGGCGGACGTATCATGACAACGGGAATGCCCCTCATGCGCGCCGCCTCTATCTTGCCATAGGTCGCATCCCCACCACTATTGCGACTCACAACAAAGGACACGCCATAACGCTCCATCATCTCATGGTCTTGTTCCTTCGTAAAGGGAGGACGCCCGCTCACCCATACGCTCGCCATCAAACCCCCCATAGGAAGACGAGACGGCTTGTCAATGGAACGCACGATAAAACGACAAGAAACGCCGTCAAAGGATGCCATGTCCCTGCGCCCTATCGTCAAAAACACATGGCGACGGTGGGACGGAACGCCCGCTAAGAGCCGCGACAGCATGACAGAAGCATTCCGACTATCAGCAACCTCCACCCATCGGTCACCCGCAACCGCCCGCCATGGCCGCCGCCATAAGGCAATACGCTTCACAGAACAGACACGACACGCATGGACAATATGCGCCTTCATCGTCACAGCATGGGGACTGGTGGCATCCACCACCCAATCAACACGCTCACGCACTAAAAAACGACACAAACCAGCGATACCGCCAAACCCCCCTATGTGATAACGACAAAGAGGCAACAGGTGAGGACGCGCCACAACACCCGCCAAAGAACATGTCACCTTGTAACGCCCATCACGTAGCAAGCACATCGCCACATGGCGCGCTTCCTCACTCCCCGCACATATCAACACATGCCCGCATACAGACACCCCCTTAGACGCCATAGACGCCCTCGCCAATGACAGAGCCTAAACGGTCGATGGCCATGACATGCACTTCACGCATGGCGCTCTCCTTCAACCATAGAGAGAGCATGCGCGCCGCTTCCCACGCCACCCTATCGCCTAACGCCACGCCTTGCGCATGCGCCTCCTCCCACAAGGCTAACGCCGACGACGCCTCCCGATGACGACTCCCGATGTCCCGCTCCCCCTTTATCTCCCGCATGCATTGACGCAAAAAATCCATATCCACACGCGAACGCCGCACATGAAGGTCACGCGCCCCAACCGCCAATTTCGATAATTTGCCAAAACCACCACATAATGTGAGTTTTCGTATAGGCTTGCCACGCATATAATTCACCATGCCCCCCACAAAATCACCCATGTCGATAATGGCATCCATAGGAAAATGGTAACGCTCACGCAAAACGCTCTCTGATGTTCTGCCAGTCGCCGCCGCAATATGGTGATAGTTCTGCGCAACGGCAACGTCAATGCCCCGATGAATGGCATGAATCCAAGCCGAACATGAATAAGGCACAACAATCCCCCTCGTCCCTAAAATCGATAAACCACCCTCAATCCCTAACCGACCATTCCACGTCTTCTGCGCTAAACGCGCCCCATCCTCCACATGAATCGTCACATGCCACGTCCATCGCCCCCCTTTCATCCTCTGTGCTTCCCCTCCCCGTTGCGCCCGCAAAAACGATGTCATCATCGCCCTTGGCACTGGATTAATGGCGGCCTCACCCACAGCAAGGGGAAGTCCCGCCTTCGTCACCATGCCCACACCCTCGCCTCCATGAAACAAGACACGGCAATTGTCGCCATCCATCATGGTATCGTCCCAATCATAAGTCAGGGATACTTTCACCAACGCCCCATGGGTCACATCAGGGTCATCGCCTGAGTCTTTCATAACACACGCCCATGCCTCCCGTTTGTTCCCTTTGACGTCTATCCCCGATGACTCTATGGCGAAGGTGGCTTCTTTATCGTCATGGACAGGCCGTGGCAACAGGATACGCGTTGTGCGACACGCCTCGTCCTCCATCAACAAACGGTAAGACGCCTGTAACGCTGCGGTGGCACAACTTCCCGTTGTCCATCCATGGCGTAATGACGTATTCCCCAGCGTCCTCATGCCTCGCCTCCCGTCCCTTTACGAAGACGTATGATAAATTCAATGGGGCGGTCGCCTTGCGCGCATGTTTCAACACCAAGCCATGCATGCCCCCCGTTCTGACAATAGTGACGCACATCTTTTGGCGCATCCTTATCCGTGGCAAGCACCTCTAGGGTCTCGCCCGCTTGTAGCGCCTTCATCATCCTATGCGTCTTCAACACAGGAAGAGGACAACGCAACCCCCTGACATCCAATCTCTTCATCAGCATCACCTAAAAGGATAACAATTGCATAAAGATGTATGAACGATAGGGTTTGCGGTTTATGCTCTATGGCCCTATATCTGTAGCATCCATCACTCAGCCTCCACCCCTATTATAGCCGTCCCTATGATTGTCGAACGCCTTTTTTCTTACGGACTTTTCCTCTGCCTGCTGACTCTGTCCCTTATGCCAACCCCTCAGAGCATGGCGGACGAGACAAAGGGACTCCCCACACTCAAAGTGGCAAGCCTCCAATTTGGCACGGTCAACTGGCATCTCGATGTCATCAAACACCATCAGCTAGACAAAGCCCATGGCTTTCATCTCGATATTCTCCCCGTTGCCAGTAAAAATGCGGCCAGTGTCGCCTTGCAAGGAGGCGCCGCCGATATTATCGTCGGCGATTGGTTTTGGGTCTCGCGACAACGCACAAGCGGACGACTCTTTCATTTTGCGCCTTACTCCACAGCAAGCGGCGGCTTGGTCATGGCATCGTCTTCCCAACAGCATGGACAACTCCAAGAACTCTTTCATAAGAGAATCGGTGTGGCAGGGGGAAGAATCGATAAAAATTGGCTTCTCATGCGCGCCTATAGTCTACAACAAAAAGGAACAGACATCGAAGACCATGTGGATGTCGTCTATGGCGCGCCGCCTCTTCTCAGCGCCCTCCTCAAACGAGGCGAAATAGACGGAGTCCTCACCTTCTGGCATTTCCAAGCGCGCCTAGAAGCCGATGACGACTATCACACAGCCTTCCCCATGCACACCATCCTCACCGAACTCGGCATTACGCCCACCATTCCTATCAACGGATGGATTTTCTCTCAACCATGGGCGCAACAAAACCCTCGCCTTCTTGACGCCTTCTTGAGCGCATCTCAGCAAGCATTCCACATCATGGCAACCTCTGACGACGAATGGCAACGCCTGAAACCCCACATGCATGCGCCAGATGACAAAACATTCATTCGATTACGAGATGGCTACAGGCAAGGAATCCCTAAAGAATTTGGCACGGAAGAACAACAAGCCACAGAAAAACTCTTCCAACTGGTCGCCACATTGGGAGGCACAGAATTGGTGGGAAAAAGCAAACATATCAGTGAAGGCACTTTCTGGACCCATGGGACGACACCAGAAGAAGCGCCATCCCGCCATACCCCCTAAAAACGCGCAACAGGCCATAGCCCTCCATAGACACCATGAGAGCGTTCCAATTCCCCCTATTGCGCCATCGCTCGACCGTGCGACTCCTTGCCATCATCGTCTTCTTGTCTATGTGGACCATCACAGCCTCCCTTATCGATAATGAGACATCCCTGCCTAGCCCATTCTCCGTCCTCTATGCCATCACGCACCATACCCAACAGGGCGATTTGTTTTACCATATCGGTATCACCCTCTATCGCGTCCTCACAGCCTTCATCATCGCCATGGCCCTTGGCACCATCATCGGTATCCTCATGGGACATTTTCCCCGTATCAACACGGCACTAGACGACCTGCTTATCATCGCCCTCAATGTCCCCGCCCTTATTGTCATCATCCTCTGTTTTCTCTGGTTTGGCCTCAACGAACTCAGCGCCCTCCTCGCCGTCATTATCAATAAAGTCCCCCTCGTCGTCAGTATCATGCGGGAAGGCGCACGTAGTGTGGACAAAGCACTCCTCGATGTGGCATACCTCTACAGACTGCCCCTGCTCACGACACTAAGATATGTTTACCTCCCACAGATTTATCCCTCCTTCATGGCTGCCTCCCGCTCTGGCCTCTCGCTCATATGGAAAATTGTCCTCGTCGTCGAATTGCTCGGCCGCCCCAACGGAGTCGGATTCCAAGTACAAACCTATTTTCACCTCTTCGATATCACCAGTATCCTCGCCTATACATGCGTCTTTGTCGCCATCGTCCTCGCCATTGATATTTTTATGATACGCCCCTTCGAACATCGTGCCACACGATGGCGCCTATGACACTCAACGTCCATATTCAAGAAAAATCCTATATCAAAGCCGAAGGGCAACAGCATCACGTCCTTGGCACGATAACATTCTCCCTACGAGAAAAAGAGTTCATGTGCCTCTCTGGACCATCTGGTTGCGGAAAAACAACCTTGCTCAATATCATCGCTGGCCTCGAACCATGTCCCCACGCAACAATAGACTTCGCAACACACGATACCCACGCCTCACAAAAAATCGCTTATGTCTTCCAAGAACCCCGCCTTATGCCATGGCTCAACGTCATGGATAATGTGACCCTCGTCACCGATAACAGCCATGCCACAAAAGAAGAAGCACGACAACTCCTCCACGCCATGGGCCTTGGCGATGTCCACAAGGAATTCCCCAACCGATTGTCTGGCGGCATGCAAAGACGAGTCGCTCTGGCAAGAGCCTTCATCACCAAACCCCAATTGCTCTTGATGGATGAACCCTTCGTCTCCCTTGACCCCCCTCTCGCCCAATCCTTACGCACCATCCTCCTGTCTTTATGGACAAAGCACCCCACAACGATCCTCTTTATTACCCACGATATTAAGGAAGCGCTCTTCCTCTCTGACCGCATACTTTTTATGGACGGAAAACCAACAACGATTACGTTAGACTATAGAGTCGATAAGCCAAGACCAAGAACATCCATCACGCAAAGAGATATCGATGCCATCCAACAAAAACGCCTATCGACAGCGTAACAGGAAACCAATCCATCATCACACAACGAACACATGACGAAAAAAAGACAGACGACCACAGGCCAAGCACACGCAAAAAAAACCGCGCCAAAAGCCTCACCGAAAAAACGCAACGTCACCGACCATCTCCATGGCGCTCTCACCCATCTCCAAAGCCACGTCCAAGATGCCGTCGCCCAAGGAAAAAAATACGCCCCCATTGTGAAACAACACGGCCATGCCGTCCATAAAACATTGATGGAGAAACGCCATATCTGGCAATCCCCACGCTTCATCGCACTCAGCCTGTTTGTCCTCGCCAGCACATGGATTATGAGCGGACGCCTCTTCTCTCAAGAAGACACGCCGTCCGTCCTCAACGGAACAGAGATACGCCCCTCTGTCGTCATCAAAGCCTCACAAGCACAGCCTCACGCCCAACATATTATCCTCAGAGGACAAACAGAACCCTCACGTATCGTCCCCTTACGCACACTGGGCGAAGGACACGTCATCGATGTCCTCTTCGACAAGGGACGTATCGTCAAAAAAGACGACATCATCATTCAATTAGACCCAGAAGACTTGCCCGAACAAAAAAAAGAAGCCGAAGCATTCTTGGAAGAAGCACGTATCGAATACGACGCATCAGCAAACCTCACGGTGAAGGGATACCGCTCCCAACTCAATACCGCAGGCGCACGTAAGAAATTTTATGCCGCCACAGCATCCTTGAGCCGTATCACCTACGCCATCCAGCATATGTCGCTACGCGCACCCTTCGATGGTATCCTCATCGAACGCCACGCTGAACTAGGAAGCTACCTCAAAAAAGGAGACCAAGCAGGAACAATCGTCGACCTAGACCCCCTTCTCCTCACCGCTGAAGTCAGCGAAGATGATATTCTCAGACTGCAAGAACAGGGAGACGTAACAGCAACCCTCGCCAACGGCACAACATTGAAAGGCGCACTACGCTACACGTCCCAAGCCGCCAACGAACAAACACGAACGTTTCGCATCGAAGCGGAAGTCGACAACCCCCAACACACAATCCCCGCTGGATTGTCAGCAGAGATGTACATCGCCCTCGATGCCGTCATGGCACACAACGTCAAACACTCTGCTCTCACCATCAACGATGAGGGTGTCATCGGCGTCAAAGCCATCGATGACACAGAAACAATTGTCTTCTACCCCGTCACCCTCATTGCCGATACCCAAGAAGGACTATGGCTGAGCGGACTGCCAGACACATTGCATATTGTGACAAGAGGACAAGACTTCGTCAATGACGGACAGCATGTCCAAGCCTTCTTCGAAGATGATAGACCCTTTGTCGCCTCCTCTCACCACGAACCCCATGCTGACAATGTCGACAGCCAACCCCTGACACCCGAACATAGCGTCCAATAAGACCATGGCAAGCATCGTCGACACATGCATAAGTTCAGCACGGGCCATGGTGTCGACCCTCATCTTCCTTGTCATTGCTGGTCTCGTCACGTTCCAAACCATCCCGCGAGAAGCAGAACCCGACATCACCATCCCGACAATCTACGTCTCCGTCAACCATTTTGGCATATCCCCCGAAGATGCCGAACGCTTGCTGGTCAGACCTATGGAGCAAGAACTCAATAGCATCGAGGGTATCAAAGAAATGCGCTCCTCCTCTTTCGAGGGCGGAGGAAATATCATCCTCGAATTCAATCCCGACGTGGATATTGATGAAGCTCTGTCGGACGTGCGCGCCAATGTCGATACAGCAAAGAGCAAATTGCCACAGGACGCCGAAGAACCCGTCGTACGCGAAATCAATCTCAGCCTGTTCCCTATCCTCGTTGTCACCTTGTCCGGCGACATCCCCGAACGTAGCCTGCTCGCCACCGCCACCTCCCTACAGCAAAAACTACGCGCCTTGCCTCGCGTCCTGAAAGCCGACATTGTAGGAAAGCGCAAACAACAAGTCGACGTCATCATTGACCCGCTGAAAATACAAAGCTATGGCTTGACGGCACAAGATGTCCTCACCACCCTGAGCCGTAGCAATATCCTCGTCGCCAGCGGCGTCCTCGACGCCGGACAAGGGAATTTCGCTATCAAAGTGCCCGGACTCATCGAAACAGCACAGGAATTCCAAAATCTCCCCATAAAAGTCGACCGCAATGCCGCCGTCACCTTAGGCGATATTGCCGAAATTCGACAAGGATTCGAAGACCCCAAAGGCTTCGCACGCATCAACGGACAGAGAGCACTCGCCATCGAAATATCAAAACGCACGGGAGAAAATATCGTCGCCACCATAGACGATGTCAAACGGCTGGTACAGCAAGAACAAACGCGCATGCCAAGCAATATCAACGTCATCTACACGCAAAATAAGGCAACACGTATCAAAGATATGCTCAGTGAGTTGCAAAATAGCGTCATTCTCTCTGTTCTTCTCGTCATTGGCATTACTATTATCGCCCTTGGCGTGAGGGCGTCTCTGCTCGTCTGCGTCTCGATCCCAGGCGCCTTCTTCGCCGGGATTTTTATCCTTGGCCTGCTCGGTGTCACCCTCAATGTCGTTGTCCTCTTCTCACTCATCTTGACGGTGGGCATGCTCGTGGATGGCGTCATCGTCGTGACGGAATATGCTGACAGAATGATGCATTTAGGCCATGACCGTAAGCAAGCCTATGCTCTCGCCAGCAAACGTATGGGAACACCCGTTATCGTCTCGACCATGACGACTCTGACGGCGTTCATGCCTTTGCTGTTTTGGCCCGGCATTGTCGGTGAATTTATGGTGTATCTCCCTCTCACCCTCATCGTTGTCTTGACGGCATCCCTCGCTATGGCGCTCTTATTTGTGCCAACGATAGGCGCGTATGTTGGCGCGCCCGGCGCCCTCGACGCCCAGTCGCTCAGCACATTGCAAGCAGGAGAAAGCGGTAAATTCGTCAATATGTCGCCATGGGCAACGAAATACCTGCAGATTATGACCATGTGTTTACGCCATCCCGCCCGTGTCGTCATGCTCGCCGTGGGCGCATTGTTCTTGACGCAATTTCTGTATGCGTCCTTTGGTAAAGGCGTCGAGTTTTTCCCAAAAGTCGAACCCGACACGGCCGTTCTTCAAGTCCACGCCAGAGGCAACCTCTCTGTCTATGAAAAAGACGCCATCATGCAGAGCATCGAACAAAGTATCCTCGATATGCACGGAGTCGAAAGCTTCTACACACGCACCGGGAAGAGCGGGGGCGGGCAAGATAAGCCAGAAGACATTATTGGCTCAGTCTTCATCAGCTTCGCCCATTGGCAGAGCAGACCAAAAGCAAGTGTCATCCTCGAAGAGGTGGAAAGACGCCTCGAAAAGCACCGCGGTCTCTTCGTCGAAATCACAAAGCCAAAGGCCGGCCCCCCCGTGGGAAAAGATATACAGATACGCATATCAGCCCTCAATCCCGAAGAACTCCAAAGGAGCGCCGACAAGATTATCGAACGCCTACGCAAAAACCCCCATGTCGTCAATATCGATGAAGGACTCTCCATCCCCGGCATAGAATGGCGTATGGATGTGAATCGCATCGAAGCGACACGCGCCAACGCCGACATCACAACCATCGGACAAGCTGTTCAACTCATCACCCGCGGTATCAAAATCACCGAATACCGCCCTGACGATAGTTTTGACGAAATCGATATCCGCATCCGTTTTCCAGAAAAAAATCGCAACCTTGACGAACTCAATCGCCTCTTCCTTAAAACACAACAAGGGGATGTCCCTGTGAGCAACTTCACAGAACGCGTCCCCCATCAAAAAGTGGGTATCATACGTAGGACAGACTCGGTGCGTTCCGTCACCATTAAAGCCGATGTGGCCTCTGGTGTCCTTGCCGATGATATTGTCCAACCCCTTAAAAAGACGCTCGCCTCTATGACGTTCCCGCCAAGTGTCACCGTCCAATTCAAAGGTGAGGACGAAGAGCAAAAAAAAGCCGCTGCCTTCCTACAAAAAGCCTTTGGCGTCGCGCTCTTTTCCATCATGATCATTCTTATCGCCCAATTTAACTCGTTCTTTAGCACATTCCTTATCCTCACAACGATCATTATGTCCACGATCGGTGTCTTCCTTGGACTGCTCGTTGCCAATCTTGCCTTCAGTATCGTCATGAGCGGTATTGGTATCATTGCCCTCGCTGGCATCGTCGTCAATAATAACATCATCCTTATCGATACATGGATGAAGGTCCGTCAGCACTGCAAGGATGAAAGAGACGCCATCCTCCGCACAGGCATACAAAGACTACGTCCCGTGTTGCTGACAACCATCACGACTATTTTTGGCTTACTTCCCGTGATGCTCGGTATCAATATCGACTTTATCGAACGCGACATATCCCAAGGCGCCCCATCCTCCCAATTCTGGCAACAATTGGCAACAAGCCTCGTCTTTGGACTCGCCTTCGCCACCATCCTCACGCTGGTCGTCACCCCGAGCGCCCTCATGCTGTTCGCCCAATGGCAAGGATATTCACGTCAAGAGCGCTATGACGCCATACGGAACACAGCACAGAACATCGCCCAACAGGCCCAAAAGACGTACGATAAAGCACAAACGGCAGAGAAAAAAGCGCGCCCCCATATCCTCTCCTTCATAGGAAAGGTAAGAGCATGGCTCAAAAAGAGAAAGACAACAACAAAAGCGCACCAGAAAAACCGCCGTATCACATACAAACAAGCAGATAACCCACGCACCCCATCACCTAAAAAGGAGTCCGCCTAGGACGACTCCCCCTTAGGACGACTCCACGCCACACATATCATGCTCACAGGAATAGACAAGGCATAAAGCCCTATCACCATGAGCATAAAGAGCCAAAAATTCATCCATGCGAGCAACAGCGCCACAGCAAGAACATAGACAGACCTTCCTACCAGCGGGCGAAGATTCTTAAGGGAAAAAGAAGGAAAACGCGCCAACATCAATATCCCACTCACCGTCAGCACCAACGCACAGACCCATGGCGATACATAGGACACACCATCGCTATAAAAGACGAGAATCATCGGGAAAATACAAAACCCTGTGGCGCCAGGAGAAGATAAACCGCTAAAATAAAGGTGGGAGGAATTCTTGCTCCCCCCTTGATTAAAACGCGCCAAACGAAGAGCAGCACAGATCACATAAAATAACGCCGCCACACCGATAAAGGCATGGGGCGCATGGCGAAGAGACCACTCGTAGAGAAGAAAGGCTGGCACACACCCAAAACTAATGACATCGGCAAGAGAATCTAAATCCTTGCCAAAGCCCGTCCCCGCCCCTAAAGAACGCGCTAAACGCCCATCGATATTATCTAGCACAGACGCAATGATGACGGCAAGCACCGCATGCTCCCACGCCCCATGCAAGGCAAAATAAAAAGAAAGAATGCCACATGATAAATTCATGAGCGTCACCCCGTTCGTCAAAAAACGAGCCCAAGCACTATCATAGAGATATTCGCGCAATTTGATATACATAGCAAATGTCCTACTCTTTCCTCACCCTGACGGCGACCCCTGACTCCTTGATGGTGACCCCTTATGCTCTGACGTCTCTGTTTTCGTTTTCGGTTGAGAAGACGCCCACGTCTTCTCTCCTTCTACCACTTTTTTACCATGTGTCATAGGAATCGACGCAAGAATCGTCTCGCCACCAATCGCCGTCTGACCCTCACTGACATGAATTGTCGCCTCCAGAGGCATGTAGATATCGACCCTCGAGCCAAAGCGAATAATGCCAAAACGTTGCCCCATATCCACATCCTCACCCTCCTCCACATCGGCGCGAATCCGACGCGCCACATACCCCGCCACCTGCACCACAACAAAGGACACCCCATCCTCACGCACAACATGCATGATGACACGTTCATTTTTTAGACTCGCACGCTCCAAAACAGCGTTCATAAAAACACCCTTCACATGCACCTTTTTCTTAACAACACCACGCACAGGCATCCTATTCACATGAACATTAAAGAGATTCATAAAAACACTGACGCGATACATCTCGCCCACCGCACAACCCGCCTGCTCAGGAGGCGATGCGCGCACAACAGGAAGCACCATGCCATCAGCGCTACTGACAACGGCATCAACCTCTTGGGGAGGCACACGTTCAGGATCGCGAAAAAAATAGATACACCATAACGTCAGAACAAAACCAAAAGCGCCCAAGGTCAACGATATGAGCGCCAATAAATAAGACACAGCGCCAAAGACTAAAATAAAGACCCAACCATCAGAGTGCATCGGCACCATGACGTTCTTAAAAAGCATAAGGATGGACTCGAAAAGCCCCTTATGGTCACCCATAGACTCCGTCTTCGACCCCTTCTTCTGCCCGCCCTCTTGTGTCCCTTTTGTAGAAGACTCTTTCGACATGCTCACTCTTATATACAATCATTCATATGACGCCATGACAAGGCATGACATAATCCCATGACATAACGCCATGACACAGACGCCACGCCCGCATACAATGCCTATGCGCACGCACCATCCACATTGCCGATACTATCATGCCTTTTAAGAAAATTCGTGTGAAAAATCCTGTTGTCGTCCTCGAAGGAGATGAAATGGCGGCGATTCTCTGGCAGAAAATAAAAGAATGTCTTATCTTGCCATTCCTCGACCTCCCCATCCTCTCCTTCGATTTAAGTATTCTCCATCGAGACGCCACCGATGACGCCGTCACCATCGAGGCGGCGCGCGCCATCGCCCGCCATGGCGTCGGCATTAAATGCGCCACCATTACCGCCAATGCACAACGCCAAGAAGAATTTCACCTCAAACAACTCCTCCCATCGCCCAATGGCACCATACGCCAACGACTCAATGGCATCGTCTTTCGAGAACCCATCGTCTTTCCCGTTCTCACAAGCCCCATACCCCAATGGCGTCAACCCATTATCATCGCCAGACACGCCTATGGCGACCAATATGCCGCCACAGAAATGTCAACAACAGCAGGAACACAACTCCAGATGGCAGACACAAGGAGTCAAAACGCCAAGCGCCACGCTATACACACGTTCACAAGCGACGGCGTCGCCATGGCACTCTACAATGAAGACACATCCATCATATCCTTTGCGCGCACATGCTTTCGCTACGGCTTGGAACGCTCCCTCCCCGTCTACTTTGCCAGCAAAGATACCATCCTCAGAGTCTATGACGGACGCTTTCGCGCCCTCTTCGCCGACATCTATGAAACAGAATTCAGACAGGCGTTTCAGGAGAAAAAAATCTTTTATCAGTATCGTCTCATTGACGACATGGTCGCCATGGCGTTACGGAGTCATGGCGGTTTCATATGGGCATGTAAAAATTATGATGGTGACGTCATGTCGGATATGGTGGCACAAGGATTTGGCT
Source organism: Alphaproteobacteria bacterium GM7ARS4 (assembly GCA_014332745.1). NCBI lineage: Bacteria > Pseudomonadati > Pseudomonadota > Alphaproteobacteria > Alphaproteobacteria bacterium GM7ARS4. The sequence goes on from JACONL010000001.1 coordinate 59,926, forward strand.
CGCTCGGCATGATGACGTCGATTCTTATGACAGAAGACGGCAATATCGTTGAGAGTGAAGCCGCCCATGGCACCGTCACAAACCATTTTCGACAACATCAACAAGGATTAGAGACATCGACAAACCCTATTGCCTCTATCTTCGCATGGAGTCGTGGCTTGTTGTGGCGAGGACGCTTCGACCATCATCAGCCCCTCCAAACATTTTGCGCCCTCCTAGAACAAGCCTGCATGGAGACCCTTCATCAAGGCATCATGACGAAAGATTTAGCATTGCTCACAAGCCCCGCCCAGACATGGCATACAACCGACCAATTCATACGCCATGTCGCCCGCACACTCTCCTCTAAAATCGATAGCCAGTGATAAGACCAAATTGGTTATCCGACGTGATGCCATCGAAACGCTGTCCCCCTTGACGCAAGGTATAGTGAAGGCGGAAAAAAGTGCGCACATAGCGCCCACCCACCCATTCACTGCCAAAGGAAAAACGACGCTCCGTTTGTGTGAACGTGAGAGACGCCCCACCACCAAAACGCTGGCGATAGCGCGTACGTTGCACACCAAACCCCAGATAAGGCATCATACGCCCAAACAGAAAGAGGCGCGGCATGATATAGCCCACCCGTCCAGACACGCCATAACGAAACCCCTCACTGAGACGAAAACCTCGCGCCCTATCAGCCGCAATAAAAGTGCTGTCGCCAATGCCTATCTCTACACCATAGTAAAGGCGACTGAGCTCCTGAAGAGACGCGCCATGTAGACGATGTCCCCAACCAACCAACGCCCCATAATATAGCTCGGCATGGGACGAAGAGGCATCACTCCCAAAATTATAATCCACATCGACACCGCCATAAAGACCATCAAAAATCTCTACATCCTGAAGAAGGGTACGCTGTGACGGCTCTGACGGCACAGCGCCCGCCACAACAACGCCTTCCTGCCATAGAAAGAAAACGCCACAGGCAAGGCAATAGACAACATATCTCATGGCATGCGCACCCCTAAAAACGATAGCCAAGAGAAACGCGCAAGCGGTTGTCCGAACGCTCTAAGAGGTAGGGAGAGGAGTCCATAACAAAGGAGCTGTCCTCTTGCACCTCAAAGACTAATGCGCCCTTCCTGTCGGCATAAAAGGCATGGACATAATCAAGGCGCACAAACCACTGACCGCGCATGGCATATTCAAGACCGCCACCAAAACGCACGCCATTAATCCAACGCTCGTTGATAGAGTCCTTGCGGACAAATAAGGTGTCAGCACCAACCCGATAATCGGCGCGCAAAGACCCCGTCCATTCAAGGCGCGTACGCTGCCATCCCCCCAACACATAGACAAGCCATGCGCCATCCTTATAACCAAAACGCACATCGGCGCCATAAAAATACGCGACCTCCTCTCGCGCCGTGGCATGCAAATCGGTGACATTGCGCATTCTAGGATTTGTGCCATCATCATCACGGACAATCACATTCATTGGTGGATTGCCGCGCACCCTGATGCTCGTCTCATCGATATGGGCATCATCAATGCCTATGACACCCTCCAGCGCGACATATAAACTATAAAAACTATAGGGAATGAACATCTCATAGCCTAAAAAACCACCACCACTGATAGCAATGTCACGCTCACCACTATCAAAGGCTTGACGAGAGAAAGAAAACGTCCCCGCAGGAAAAGACGACCCGCCATACGCCCCCACATACAGCCCATGGGGATAGAGCTGAGGCTGACGCGGCGGCAGAGTCCTCAACGGATTATCATCACGCCCCGTCCCGCCAGCGATACCATCGCCAGCAGCACACACCATCCACAGGGACAGCATCAACGCCACAGATTTTGTCATACAACCATATGTCATCACGAACATACCTCCATATCAATAAGATCCTTGTTCAAGTTCGAGCAACACACCACAGAAATCCCTAGGGTGCAAAAACGCCACCTGATAGTCATGAGCGCCCTTCTTAATGCCGTCTTTCCCCCCTAACACACGCAAACCCTCCCCCTCCACAGTCGCAACAGCATGGGAGACATCATCCACCGCCAAACAGAGATGGTGCAATCCTCCTTGCGGATGTTTCTCTAAAAAAGCACGTATGGGCGACTCCTCACCTAACGGATGAAGCAACTCTATCTTTGTATTCTCTAATTCCACAAATACGACTTGGACGCCATGGTCGGGATACTCTTGAATGTCCGACACACGCGCCCCTAAGACATGGCGATAACGCCGACGCGCCTCTTGTAGGTCTGGAACAACGACCGCCACATGGTTGAGATTCTTTATCATGACACACCCTTATACTCTCATAATGCTCACATCGATCACAGGATTCAAGCGATTCTGCTTCTTGATAATCTTGCTCAGCGCCTCTCGTAAAAGATTCCTCAAGAGAACATCATGGCTGCGCGCCGACCCATCGATAGCATCATACGCGCGTTCCACCTTGTGACGCCATTGCGCCATATGTTTCTCGTTATCACCCTCATGATACCACATGGTAGGCGCATGAAACACAATATCGTCACGCAAACGCCCCTCGTCATCCACCGCCACAACCATATGCACAAAGGCTCTCTCGAAGAGAGATTGCTTGTGCGCCACCGTCTTGCTGTCCAACATGACAAGAGAACCACCATAAACACCCCGCCGCCCATAGGGAACAGAGCCTATCACCTCCGCCTTCTCCTTCGAGAGACAGACAACAGAGCCATTCCTCACATGCGACGATGGCGTCTTATAGCCTTTCTCCTCAGCAAATTCTTTATGGGCTAATAAATGGCGGTCCTCGCCATGCACAGGCACGATAAAGCGAGGCGACACAACGTCATACATCGCCGCTAAATCACAGCGCGGAGGATGGCCTGACACATGGACGAATCGACTCTCACTATCCACCATGTGGATGCCTTGAGCACGAAAACGATTGTAAATATCACCAACAGCCTTCTCGTTACCCGGAATGACTCGAGAAGAAAAGACAACGACATCGCCTTCCTCTAGCCTCACCTTGTCATGGCCGCCATAGGCAAGACGACTCATGACAGCCCGCGGCTCCCCTTGAGAGCCCGTGCAGATATAGACGACCATGCCACGCTCCATCCTCGCCCCTTCCTCTTCGCCCAAGAACATGATGTCCTCGATGCTCTTATGCCTCAGCGCCGCTTGGTGATAACGATACATGGAACGTCCCACAAGCACAGGATGGCGCTTATTAGACAAAGCCGCCTTGGCAATACTCTCGATACGGGTGATGTTGGACGCAAAGCACGTGAAAATGATACGCCTGCCTTCATACTCCTTTATCAAAGAGACAAACGCCTCACGCAAACCCGCTTCCGTGCCATGATGCTTCTCTTCAAAAACATTGGTCGAATCACACATGAGGGCAAGAATGCCCCCATCCTTGTCCGCCACGCGACGAAGCGCCTGCTGACTCTCCTTTGGCGCTTTGAGCGGCTCACTATCAAAATACCAGTCACCGCTATGAATCATCCGACCATAGTCTGTCTCTATCATCAAGGCGCAACTCTGAGGAATGGAATGATTAACCCCTATCATCTGCACACGGAAATCCTCAACGGAAAAACGCTGTCCCGCCTCTACAACATTGAGTCCACCCTTCCTATACAAGCCCGCATCCTTCAACTTACGCTCAATCAATGTGGCGGTCAGAGGATTCGCCCACAGGCGAGGACGCCCTAACATATCCCATACATAAGGAATAGCGCCAATATGGTCTTCATGCCCATGTGTCAACACAAAACCAAGCAAAGAGTCCTTATGAGGCAATAACACATCCAACTGAGGCACGATGACATCAATGCCCAGTGTCCGCCCATCACCAAATGTGACCCCTAAATCAACGCCTAACCATTTCCCCTTATAGCCATATAACGCGCAATTCATGCCTATTTCCCCCAACCCCCCTAAGGGAACAAAGAGCATACCCTTGTCATCAGGCGTTGGCAGTCTCGCATCAACCATCAGTATATCCTTTTACCACGCTATCCATCTGTCTTCTCTCTCTCATGTCTTTGTGTCTGTTTGCGCCTTATATAAATGACACAAACCTCTCAAGGTCAAATGGGCATCATAACGTTCTATGAGTCCAGAACACGCATGCGTCAAAAAATCGCCATAGCCCCCGCACCCCACAACAAGCAGGTCGGAATAATGCTGTCGCACGCGACGAAGAATGCCCTCTATCAACCCTATATACCCCCAATAGAGACCAGAACGCAAGGCATCCTCTGTATTCCTCCCAACCACAGGCGGCATGCCACACCCCTCGAAGGATACTGGCGACAAAAGCGCTGTGCTTCCCACCAAGGCATGCATAGACACACCAAAGCCAGGGGCGATCGCGCCCCCTCGATAATGCCCCTCTCCATCGACAACATCAAACGTCGTCGCCGTGCCACAATCGATGGCAAGGGCGGGCAAACGCCCCGCCTCCACCAACGCCTTGGCATTGGCAAGGCGGTCAGCACCCACCATAGACGGATGGTCTACAGCCAAGACTGGAACACCCGCCATCTTATAGGACACATAACAAGGAAGACAACCCACATCATCACGACAAAAATCCGAGAGGGGACGCTCCACAGAGGGAACAACGCTGGCAATAATGACACCCTCTATATCACCCAACCCACAACCCACCGTCGATAAAAATCCTGTCATCATGACGCTATATTCGTCTTTCTGACACGCCTTACGCACAGACCAACGCCACGTCTTGACAAGAGCGCCATCCTCTCTGAAAAGACCACAATGGCCATCGCTGTTGCCGACATCAATGGCTAGAAACATCGTCCATCACACACGTTACGTCTCCACAAGCGCTGACGATACATGACGCACCTCGCTATTGCGCATACGCACACATAAACGACCATCAGAGGTTAGGCCTTCGAACATTCCTTCCACCTTTTCTCCATCCATATGCAACCGCACGAAGCCACCAAGGCGATAGGCATGACACAACCATTCCTGATAGACCATGTCGTGTGCTTCCTTCTCCTGCCAAAGACGATAACGTCGCCAGAAAAAAAGGGCAAACCGCTTAAAAACCTCTGCCTCCGTCGACATGATGCCACAAGCATACAACGATGTCACACGCCTGAGAGGCGGCGCAAAACGGACATTCACCCCCACCCCCATGATGACCATAGAACGCCCTCGATACAAACCATGCTCTAAAAGAATACCCGCCAGCTTCTTGCCATCACATAACACATCATTCGGCCATTTGCACGACACGCGACGCCACCATGCGGGATGACGACACAATGACCGCAATGTCTCCATGAGAGCAAGGCTTGCCATAAAACTCAGTTGAGGATAATGCCGTTGCGACACAGAAGGCACAAGGACAAAAGAACAATGAAGATTCCCACGCCTCGATACCCATCGCTTGCCACGCCGACCACGCCCCGCCAGCTGCCTGTCCACTTTGATGACAAGCCCTTCGCCTTGCCCTCCTTCTCCTATAGGCCAGTGTAGACGCTGTCGCGCCACATCGTTACTGCTCCCCACACAACGTTTATGCATCACGCATAAATGCTTACCGCCATAGCCTAACCACCGCCAAAAGATGCCCATAACACAAGCGCCATATCCCAAAAAATACGCGGCACAAAAATAAATAAGAGCGTGAATAATACCGACAAAAAGATAACGACATTCCCCTCGACACTCTTCTCCCGATACACGCCATCACCCACCACAGGGTCCATATACATCACTTTGATGAACCGCAAATAATAGGCGGCGCTGATAACACTCATCAGCACAGCCCATACGACAAACCATCGATACCCCTCCATAATCGCTGGCACAAAAACGTATAATTTCCCAAAGAAACCCGCAAAAGGCGGAATGCCCGCCAAAGAAAACATGAAGAGCGCTAAAGCACACGCCACCCCCTTATGGGACACGCCTAACCCCGCTAAATCGTCTATCGTCTCAACCTCGCCCCTCTTCCTTAAAAGACTGAGCAATACCGCAAACACACCCAACATCGTGATGAAGTAAATCATCATATACACAAACACAGCCTCAAACCCATGCCCCGCCCACGCCACCGCCCCCACAAGAGCAAACCCCATCTGAGCAATCCCACTATAGGCAATGAAACGTTTGAGATTGCGCTGTCTTAAAGCCGCCAAACTCCCTATCGTCATGGATAAAACCGACAGCACAAGCACCATCGTCTCGCCCACCACCAAGAATTGACTCATAGCCACCGCCAGCAAGCGTAAAAACACAAACACCGCCACAAGCTTCGACACCGTCGACATCAACGCCACCACCCCCATGCTCGCCCCCTGATAGACATCCGGCGCCCACATATGAAAAGGAACAGCTGTCATCTTAAAGGCCATAGCCGACAAGACCATCACGCATGCCACATAAAACGCCACCAACGCATAAGGCTGTGATGAAAGCGACTCAGACCATTGGGATATATCCCCATAAAATAAAGAGCCGCTCAGCCCATACATGACACTCGCGCCATATAAAAAGATAAGAGACGCAAGCCCCCCTAAAATGAAAAACTTCATGGCTGCCTCCACCGCTATCACCGACCGATGCCTGATAGCGACCAACACATACAGACAAAGAGCCTGCAACTCCATAGCAAGGTAAAGAAGCAAGATGTTCGATGACGACACCATGAGCATCATGGCGGTGCTCATCAATAAAATAATGACATGGTGTTCTATCTCATAAGACCACGTCCTGCGGTCAGCATGATGGGATAAAATCAATAAGAGAGTCGTCCCCATCAACACAATGGAGCGCGCCGACTGAGCGAAGACATCATGGATGAATAAACCGCCAAAAGGCTCTGGCGAGGATTTCTCATAGAGAAACACCAGCAATAATTGCGCGGTAATCATCGCCAACAGGACATATCCATGGGCACTCGCCTTGGAAAAAGATGAAAACAACGCCCCTTGCAACAACAACAGAAGCGCCGTCGCCACAAGAACCAATTCGGGAAGAAGAGCAAGATAGTCGGCAACAGGAAACACGTCACCCCCCCTGCCTTATGACAGACGCCCTATCAAATAAGGGCGTGAACGCTGAGACAGCCTCTTGCACCAGCTCTAAATAGAGCAAGGGATAGACGCCTAACCCCACAATAAGCAACGTCCACATCCACAAGACACACGCATCGATAAGAGCAACCTTCGACAACCCCATACATTGAGGCGTCACCTCACCGAAAAACACACGGCGATAAAACGCCAGCATATACATAGCTGATAACACGACACCGCTTGCCGCCAGCGCCGCCCATAACCAATGCGCCTCCCACACGCCATGCAACGTCATGAACTCGCCAATGAAACCGCTCGTCCCCGGTAAACCAACAGACCCCAACGTATAGACCATCATCATCACGCCAAATAACGGCATCACCTTTGCCACGCCGCCATACACAGAAAACGCTCGGCTGTGCGTCTGCTCGTAGAGAAGACCTATCCCCATAAACAAGGCGGCCGAAATGACACCATGACTGACCATCTGCATGAGCGCCCCTTGCATGCCCTGCTCAGTGAAAGAAAAAATACCCAGTGTCACATAGCCCATGTGGGCGATAGACGCATAAGCAATCAAACGTTTCATATCTGTCTGTTGCCACGCCACAAGAGACGTGTAGATGATCGCGATAATACTCAAAACATACATCATCGGCGCGAAATAGAGACTCGCATCGGGAAAGAGAGGAAGAGACAGGCGCATAAAACCATAAGCGCCCAGCTTCAGCAAAATCCCGGCCAAAAGCATAGAGCCAGCTGCTGGTGCTTCCACATGGGCTAAAGGCAACCAACTATGGACAGGCCACATAGGCAATTTCACCGCAAATGACGCAAAAAAAGCGAGCCATAAACCATATTGCAACGACTCAGGAACGCCAGCCCGACCAATAAGGATCATATCTGTCGTCCCTATCTCCTGATAGAGCACAAGAATGGCCACAAAAAATAAGAGCGAACCCGTCAACGTATACAGAAAAAACTTAAACGTGGCATAAATCCTCCTCTCGCCACCCCATATGCCAATGATAAAAAACATAGGCACTAACACAGCCTCGAAAAAAATGTAGAAAGGGATTAAATCCAAAGAAAGCAACGCCCCCGTTGTGAAACTCTCTAACACCATAAAGGCCACTAAATACTCCTTCACGCGATATGTCATCGCCCGACTGGCAAGCAATGACGCCCACGTCAAAAAAGATGTGAGGACAACAAGCCCCAGAGAAATCCCATCCACACCCACATGATAGCCAATGGAAAAAGGCGCAAACCACTCGAGAGTCTCGACAAATTGATAGCCTGCTTGCGAAGAGTCAAAAGCATAGGCAAGGACACAACTGAGCCCAAGATGCGCTGTCGCCCCCCACAAGGCTAAAAAGCGCGTGTTCGAAGCGACACGCGCCTCCCGCCCGCGAACAAGGATGATGAAGAGCGCCGTCACCAAAGGCAGAAAAATCAATACCGACAGAATGGGAAAATCAACGAATGTCATCGTCTCAACATATTACGGCGCAAAAGAAAAAAGAGACCATTCCGCCCCAAGCCATAACAGGAAGGACAACACGCCCCCCACCATCACAAAGGCATAAATATACAAACGCCCGCTATGGCTCAACGCCACCCACCGCGCCATATGACGCACACGCACAGCGACACCATCAGGACCAAAGGCATCGATAATATCCCGCTCGACGGTCGTCATGCACTCGTAAGCCCATGCGCGCACGACACGCACAACAGCGACATCGTAGAGCTTATCCATCCCCCACCCCTGAGTCAACAGGCTATGACACCAAGACGCCACAGGCATGCGCTGTAAAAACGCCATGAAACGGGGAAGAAAGCCATAAAACAGAACGGCAAGAGACATCATGGCGATGCTCAACACCACAGGCATCATAAGCCATGCGTGAGGCGCTTGCTCTGCACGCTGTCCTATCTGCTCGTGATTGTCAAAGAGCGCCCCTCGCCAAAAAACAGACGCCTGCTCACCAACGAACCACGCCTTACCAACTGCCCCAAGAATGAGCGCAAACAGCGCTAACACCGCCATCGGGACAAGCATGACAGGATGGGCGTCATGAGGCGGGGACATCCCCGAGTCGCCCACCTTTGTCGACGCATGAGGGCTATGAAACGTCATCATCATCATGCGTGTCGCATAAAATGCCGTCAGCATGGCAGCACAAAGGCAACAGAGAAACGCCATCTCGGCAATGTCGCCATGCCCTCCCCACCCTATCTCGATAATATATTCCTTCGAATAAAAACCCGACAAGAAAGGAATTCCCGTGAGCGCGCAACAGCCTATCCACATCATAACGCATGTCAGGGGCATCTCTCCCCCCAAATGTCCCATCTTCCGCATGTCTTGCTCGTGGCGCATATGGTGAATGACAGAGCCCGCCCCCAAGAACAGCAGTGCCTTGAAGAACGCATGGGTGATCAGGTGAAACATGGCCGCCCCCCATGCCGTCAATCCCAATGCCACGACCATATATCCCAACTGAGAGCATGTGGACCATGCGATGACGCGTTTCATATCATATTGCGTCACCGCCGCGGCAGACGCAAGGAGCGCCGTGACACTCCCAACAACGACCATCACATCCAACACAAGAGGCGACTGGACAAAAACAGGGGAAAGACGCGCCACCATGAAAATCCCCGCTGTCACCATCGTCGCCGCATGGATAAGAGCAGAAACAGGCGTAGGCCCCTCCATCGCATCAGCGAGCCACACATGGAGACCCCATTGCGCCGATTTCGCCATCGCGCCAATAAACAACAATAAAGCGCCTATGGTGAGGGGGTCAATCCCATAGCCTTGCCACACAAACAACGTGTCACTGTCGCCCGTCGATAGAGAGGACAACGCATCGATATCCACGCTCCCATAAGACACAGCAAACAACACAATCCCTAATAAAAAACTCCAATCACCAAGACGATTCACAACAAAGGCCTTAATAGCCGCCTGATTCGCCTTCTGACGATGATAGTCATAGCCTATGAGAAGGTAAGAACATAAGCCGACACCCTCCCAACCAAAAAACAACTGAAGCATATTGTCTGCTGAGACCAACATCTGCATGGCGAAGGTGAATAACGCCATATAGGCAAAAAAGCGCAGTCTTGTCTTGTCCTCGTCCATATAACGAAGAGCATAAATATGTATCAACGTGGCGATGAATGACACCATCGCCAACATCGCCACGGACAACCCATCGATACGCAGACGCCACAACACATCGAGGTCAGCCGAACGAAACCAACGCCATAAAGGCACATGGTGAACGGCTGTACTGTCTTGGTGGAAAAGAATAAAGAGAAGAACACCAGCCACAGCCGAGAAGGCAAGCATCACACAGATGAACAGAGGCACAATGTCATGACAGAATGACGCGCCCCGCCCGTTCTCTCTAAAGCGACACATCCCATAGGCGCACAAGGCGAGAAGAGACGCCACCATAGGCGCAAAAACCGTCACAAGAGCAAGGAACGCCCCATAATGTGCCATGATTATCCTCCTCTCATGAGTCGTCTCTCATGCGCCTTCTCTGGCGCCTTCTCTGGCGCCTTCTCTGGCGCCTTCTCTGGCGCCTTCTCTGGCGCCTTCTCTGGTGTCAGCGCCAATGGTCGTCTCGTCATCCTTGACATGGTCCATAGCATCCACATCGACATAACGTGGATTTAAACGAAAAAGAGCGACAACGAGCGCTAAACCAATGGCCGCTTCCGCCGCCGCAACCGTCAAAATGAAAATCCCCGCCACATGCCCAAAAATGTCGGCCCTGTTGTAAGAAAAGACAGCAAAATTCATGATGACCGCCAACATAGAGAGCTCCAGACACAACAGCATGAAAATGACTTGACGGCGATTCACAACAATCCCCCACACGCCAATAATAAACAGCATGGTGGACACAATAAGGTAATGCTCTGTCCCAATAACATAAGGATACATTGTCACGTCGCCCCTGAACCCGTCTTCACATGGACAAGGCGCACTTTACGCGCCTCTGACGCTTGTGCCACAAGGTCTTGCCTCTTGATATGCTGGGCTTGGCGCTCACGCCCCGTCTGACTCTCCCCATGACTCCCCCCCCGAGTCCCCCCATGAGTCCCCCCTTGAGTCCCCCCCTGAGTCCATGTGAGGAGAATAGCGCCCACCATAGCAATAAGCAAAATAAGCCCCGCCAGCTGAAACAGAGGCATATAGGTCGTGTAGAGAATCAACCCTAGGGATTCGGTATTGGTCGTCTCAACGAGAGGCGCGGTGAAGGCATGGCGTTCGCCTTGGGACGCGCTCACAGCAGCAAACAACACCAACGTCACAAGCAACACCACCGCTAACACCACCGCTAACGGCATAAAGGCATAACGTCGCCGATGCTGTGTCTCAGCACCCGCCCCGACAACCATCACCATAAAGAGAAAGAGAACAGCGATCGCCCCCACATAGACAATGACGAGAAGAACGGCAAGAAACTCGGCGCGCAACAAAATAAAAAGGCCCGCCACGTTGAAAAAAACCATGATGAGCGATAACACGCTGATAACAGGCTGGCGCGCAAGGACAACCACCACCGACGACACAATGGCAACACACGCCATGACATGAAAAAAGAGGCTCTCCACCATGCTCCTTGCCCCTAGCGATAACGCGCCTCATGGGCAAGACGCCTAGCAATCTGGCTCTCCCACCTATCGCCATTGGCTAAAAGACGCGCCTTGTCGTAAATAAGCTCCTCCCGTGTCTCCACCGCATACTCAAAATTAGGCCCCTCCACAATCGCATCCACAGGACATGACTCCTCACATAACCCACAATAAATACACTTCGTCATATCAATATCGTAGCGTGTCGTCCGCCTCGAGCCATCCTCATGCTCACATGCCTCTATGGTGATGGCTTGTGCTGGACACACCGCCTCACAGAGCTTACAGGCAATGCAACGTTCCTCCCCCGACGGATAGCGACGCAAGGCATGCTCCCCGCGAAAACGAGGCGATAGCGCCCCCTTCTCATAGGGATAGTTCAACGTCACCTTAGGACGCACCATATAACGCAACGTCAACGCCATCCCCTTGAGCATATCCAATAAGAAAAAGGCATAGAGCCTATACCACAGAGAACGCCACATGACAAAAACCTCTATAACACGCCAAACGTCACCAAAGACGCCACAACGACAAGCCACAATAACGACAAGGGAAGAAACACCTGCCACCCTAAACGCATCAGCTGGTCATAACGATAACGGGGAAAACTCGCACGCACCCACAAAAAAATAAACAACAGAAAGACAAGCTTGAGGATAAACCACACAGGACCGGGAATAAACGACAACATATCATGGGCGAAAGGAGGATACCAACCACCTAAAAAAAGGAGTGTCGTCATGGCAGACATCAGCATCATATTGGCATATTCACCCATGAAAAAGAGCCCAAACCCCATGCCACTATATTCCACATGGTAGCCCGACACCAACTCGGCTTCCGCCTCTGGTAAATCAAAAGGCGCTCGATTCGTCTCAGCCAAGACAGAAATGAAAAAAACAATCATCATCGGAAAAAGAGGCACAGCAAACCACATCTCCCTCTGCGCCTCGACAATGTCCGACAAATTGAGACTCCTGCCAAGCAATAACACGCTCACGAGCACAAAACCGATGGCGACTTCATAGGAAATCATCTGCGCCGCTGAACGCAACGCCCCTAAGAGAGCATAACGCGACCCACTGGCCCAACCCGCCACCATGACACCATAAACACCCAATGAAGACACCGCTAAAACATACAAAACCCCCACATTGATGTCAGCAAGAACAACGCCATTCCCCACAGGAATGACAGCCCACGCCAACAAAGCAAGACCAAAGGTGAGAATGGGCGCAAGAAGAAATAACCCCTTGTGAGCCCCCGTAGGAATGATCGTCTCCTTCGTAAACATCTTAATGCCATCGGCAAGGGGTTGCAACAACCCAAAAGGACCGACAACATTGGGCCCTTTACGCAATTGCATCGCCCCTAGGACTTTCCGTTCATACCATGTGAGCAACGCCACAGACAATAACAGGACAACCACAGCCCCAAGAGCAAAGGCAACGACCAGCGCCAATTCAAGAAACAACGCCATTGTCTCCCTCTCCTTGACGCCCGTCTTTATATCCCCCCAATTGGTCGATACACTGCCCCATCGTCGATGAGGCGCGGGCGATGATATTCGTATGGTAGTAATTCTCGATAGGCGTATCGAATGGCACATCCTCGTCCATAGGCTTGAGAACTGGCGCGCTCGTTCCCGTTCCCGTTCCCGCGCCATCGCCATGCCCATGCTGAGGCGTCTGCCCTCTCTCCCTATAGATACGCCCGACTCTCTCGGCAAAGGCGGGATGGTGCGCGGCGATGGCGTTGCGTAAAGACGCCTTATCGTCATAGCGGTGAGGCAGTGACAGCTGACTCGCAAGGGCTGTGATGGTCTCCCACTCTTCACAGGCATCGCCCAGAGGCATCACCGCTGGCGAGGTGCGTTGCAGGCGTCCCTCCATATTCATATACCATGCGTCCTTCTCACTATAGGCTGGCGCTGGCAAAATGACATCGGCATGCTGCGCGCCACGCTCGCCATGATGTCCCTGATAGACAACGAAAGGCTTCTCTAATGCTTGGGGACGTATATCATCGACACCCAAGAGCCACAGCATATCCACAGCGCCACGGGTTGCCTTGTCTTCGATGACGGCCCGCGACCATCCGCCTTGTGACGGCATAAAGCCCAAATCCATCCCTCCCACAGACGACGCCCATAAGGGAAGAACATTGACGCCATCCCACCCGTCCCTCACCGCAGATACCGCATGGGCAAGCGCCATGACATGCGCCCATATCGCCTCGCTGTCTGGACGCATCAACGCCCCCATACCCACAATGAGCATGGGACGAGAACATGCCTTGAGCGCTTGGCGAACAGGGTGGCGTTCATCTTCCACCATCGAACGTAACGCTGTCGGACCATCGCCCACATGGGTGCGCGGCCAACGCCCCTCCCGCACCATGCCAAGAGACCATCCCTCAAACCCGCCACGCAACCAACGCTGACGCAAACGCGCCTCGATGAGAGTCGCCTCAAAACGCGGATATGCGCCAATCAATAAACACCCATCAGCATCGTCAATGCCCGCAATAGTCGTATTAAACACGTAATCGCGACGCCCCTGAGGTGAAGGCACAAAAGGCGGACGACAATCCCTATGGGGACATCCCACATCATCCAAGAAACGCTTCAAGGCAAATAAAGACTCGCAACATGCTAAATCGCCCGCCAAAGTCGCCATGCGCGACGGCTTTGTCTTCTTCACCTTGTCCGCCACCGCCTGCAAGGCCGTCTCCCTCTGGACAACGCGTAAGACACCCTTGCCATCACGCACCCAATGCCTATCCAATCTCTGATTCCTGAGCCCATCATAAGAAAAACGCACCTTGTCGGAAATCCATTCCTCGTTGATCGCCGAACATGGGCGCGGAAGAACGCGCATGACTTCTTGTCCCCTCGAATCCAAACGAATATGACTGCCCACAGCATCCATCACATCGATACTCTCTGTCTTCTTTAACTCCCACGAACGCGCCCGAAAGGCATAGGGTTTTGATGTCAATGCCCCCACGGGACATAAATCGATCATGTTGCCCGACAATTCAGACGTCAGCGCCAGACGCACATATGTGCCAATTTCCGCATTCTCACCCCGCCCCAACGTGCCTAAATCCTCGACGCCCGCGATATCTGTGGCAAAACGCACACAACGGGTGCAATGAATACAGCGCGTCATAGAACTCTTGATGAGAGGACCAAAAGACTTCTCAGGCACAGCACGTTTATGCTCAGGGAAACGGCTATGAAAACGCCCATACATCATCGCTTGGTCTTGAAGGTCACACTCGCCACCCTGGTCACAAATGGGACAATCTAAAGGGTGATTAATCAACAAGAACTCCATGACGCCATGGCGGGCTTTCTTCACGACATCACTCTCCGTGAGAATGTCCATGCCGTCCGACACTGGCATGGCACATGACGCCACAGGTTTTGGCACATCACCCAACTGGACAAGGCACATACGACAATTGCCAGCAATGGCAAGGCGCTCATGATAGCAAAAATGGGGAATCTCTATGCCCTGTTGCTGGCATGCTTGAAAAATGGTGATGCCATCCTCCACCTGATATTGCCGTCTATTGATTAAGATACGCGCCATGTGTCCTATCCTCTTATCCTGCTCGTACGATGGAGATCATGCTGAGTGTTTTGCAAGAGAGGCTTTTTCCCTATGCGCCTTCTTCAGACGTTGCTCAATCATAGGACGAAAATGGCGTAGCAACCCCTGAATAGGCCACGCCGCCGCCTCACCAAAAGCGCATATGGTGTGGCCTTCCACTTGATGAGTCACAGACTCCAATAAGTCCACATCGGCAAGGGACGCTTCGCCCGTCACCAAACGCCCCATCGTGCGCATCATCCATCCCGTCCCCTCACGACATGGCGTGCATTGCCCGCATGACTCATTCTTGTAAAAGATAGAGAGCTGGGCGATGGCGTCGACAATGTCGGTGCTCTTGTCCATGACGATGACGGCAGCAGTCCCTAAACCAGAATGATGCTCCTTGAGCGAATCGAAATCCATACGCACATCGGCACATATGTCGGCTGGCAACAACGGCACGGACGCACCGCCCGGTATCACCGCAAGCAAATTATCCCATCCTCCACGAACACCGCCGGCATAATGCTCTATCAATGTGCGTAAGGGAATACCCATCTCCTCCTCGAAAACACAAGGCTTCTCCACATGGCCACTGAGACAAAAGATTTTTGTCCCCGTATTGTTCTTACGGCCAAGGGAAGCAAACCAAGACGCCCCACGCCTGATAATCGCTGGCACAACAGCAATGGTCTCTACGTTATTGATTGTCGTGGGACAACCATATAACCCTACCGCTGCTGGAAAAGGTGGCTTGAGACGCGGCATGCCACGCCTTCCTTCTAAACTCTCAAGAAGAGCTGTCTCCTCACCGCATATATAAGCCCCCGCCCCGCGATGAAGAACAATATCCAACGACTCACCTGTGCCACATGCATCCTTCCCTAAAAAACCTTGCCCGTAGCACTCGTCGATGGCCTCTTGGACGCGGCGGGCTTCCTCCACAAACTCCCCTCGAATGTAAATATAGACGACACGCGCCAAGAGCGCCCTTGCCGATAAGACACAGCCCTCGAGCAACGTGTGAGGCTCGTAGCGCATAATATCCCTATCCTTGCACGTCCCCGGCTCCCCTTCATCGGCATTGATAACAAGATAATGGGGACGAACGCCACGCTCCTTTGGCATAAACGACCATTTCATCCCTGTGGGAAAGCCCGCCCCGCCGCGCCCACGCAATCCCGATTCCTTGATACGCTCGATAAGCGCGTGAGGCGGTATCGCCATCAACGAGGCAATATCCTTCCAAGCGCCACGCTGACGCGCCGCCGCTAAACGCCAATCACTTGCGCCATCGAGATTGGTGAAAATCCTATTGTCCTTTTTGAGCATCGTCCTCACCCTTGTTCAGCGACGCCACAAGACGCGCCATCGCCTCTTCATCCATCTTCGCCTTATACGCCCCATCAATCGTCACAACAGGCGCATCAACGCATGCCCCTAAACACTCCTGCTCTAACAGATAGATCGTGCCATCTTGACTGAGCCCTTGATGTCCCTTGACACAGAGCATAGCGCGGCACGCTTCCATCAGCTGTCGACTGCCACCCAACCAACAGGGAAGAGACATGCACACGCCAAGACAATGCTTCGGCATGGGAGAGAGATGAAACATGGTATGGAAACTCGCCACTTCATAAACCCGTATGGGCGCAAGCCCAAGAACATGCGCAACCCTCTCCATCGCCAATGGCGGAAGCCACCCGCCACTATGGTCTTGGGCATAATGTAAGAGGGGAAGAAGCATGCTCTGGGCGCCATGGGGCGGATAGTGCGGCATAAGAGCGTTCTTCTGCTCTTCTAACTGGGCGACATCCACAAGCACAGGGGTGTCAGACGCCACGGACTCTCGGCGCACATCTTGGCTGGCCTTTTTCTTCATCGGTCGATCTCTCCAAACACGACATCAAGACTCCCTAGGATGGCGGACACATCGGCAAGAAAATGCCCACGCGACATCTCGTCCAACGCCTGTAAAAAGGCAAAACTGGGCGCGCGGATTTTGCAACGATAAGGACGATTGCTCCCATCGGCAATGAGATAGACGCCAAACTCTCCCTTCGGCGCTTCCACAGCGGCATAAATCTCACCCGCTGGCACATGGTAACCCTCGCTGTATAATTTAAAGTGATGGATGAGCGCTTCCATAGATTTTTTCATATCTTCCCGTCGCGGCGGCGCAATCTTGCCATCCTGTGTCATGACAGGACCAGACGGCATCTGTTGCAGGCATTGCTCGATAATGCGCACACTCTGATACATCTCCGCCACCCTCACCAAATAGCGGTCATAGCAATCACCTTTCTCACCCACAGGGATGTCGAAATCAACCTTATCATAAACGTCATAAGGCTGTGACTTCCGCAAATCCCACACGACACCCGATGCGCGCAAACATGGCCCCGTAAACCCCCACTTGATGGCATCATCAGCGCTCATGAGCCCAATATCAACACTCCGCTGACGAAAAATGCGATTGTCGTTCAGCAACCCCTCGAGGTCACGCAAGGCTTTAGGAAAACGCTTGATGAAAAGCTCAATATCCCCTTGTAACCCCTCTGGCATATCACGGGCAACGCCACCGGGACGAAAATAAGCCGCATGCATCCTCGAACCTGAAACGCGCTCGTAAAACTCCATGAGGACTTCACGCTCCTCGAACATCCACAAAAAAGGCGTGATCGCGCCGATATCTAACGCATAGGTCGTGATATTCAACCCATGGTTCAACAGACGCGTGATCTCACTGAATAAGACACGTATATACTGGGCGCGTAAAGGCACGTGAATGTCTAACAAGCGCTCTACAGCCAACGCCCATACATGCTCCTGACACATGGGCGACACATAGTCGAGACGGTCAAAATAAGGCAACGCCTGAAGATACGTCTTATGTTCAATGAGCTTCTCTGTCCCCCGATGCAACAACCCAATATGGGGGTCGGCGCGCTCCACAACTTCCCCATCAAGCTGCAAGACCAAACGCAACACGCCATGAGCCGCCGGATGCTGGGGGCCAAAATTCAAACAATAAGACGACTCACCCATCAAAATCATCCTTATGTCGCCCTGCCTCGCCTTCCCACGGACTCAAAAAATCAAAGTCGCGATAGGCTTGAGGAAGACGCGTCGGTTCATACACCACCTTCTTTTGCTCCTCGTCATAACGCACCTCCACATATCCGCTCAAAGGAAAGTCTTTACGCAAAGGATGACCCTCAAAATCATAGTCGGTCAAGAGACGTCTCAAGTCAGCATGGGAAGAAAATAAAATGCCAAACATATCCCACGTCTCTCGTTCATACCAAGACGCACAAGGAAACACACCACCAATGCTGGGGATCGTGCCATCTTCATCCACAGATACTTTAACCCGCACACGCACATTCTGTATCACGCTCAATAAGTGATAGACAACATCAAAACGCGGATTGCGCCCTGGATAATCCACACCACATATGTCAATGAGCTGCTCGAAACAACAGCTGGAATCATCACGCAAAAACGTCATGAAGACGGGAAGCTCCTCGTCAGCAACATGCAAGGTGAGCTCGCCACGATGGTGCTGCGCCTTCAACAAAATATGGGGAAAATTATCTTCCGCCCTCTGAATAATATCGTCAAAAACAGCTTTCATCGGTCGTATCGCCTACCCCGCCTTCGCCTGACGGCGTATCTTACGCTGAAGCACCATCAGCCCATACAGCAACGCTTCAGCCGTAGGCGGACAGCCCGGCACATAGACATCCACCGGCACAATCCTATCACATCCCCTCACAACAGAATAAGCGTAATGGTAATACCCACCACCATTGGCACAACTGCCCATAGAGAGAACCCAACGTGGCTCTGGCATCTGGTCGTAGACGCGCCGCAAGGCCGGCGCCATCTTGTTCGTCAACGTCCCCGCAACAATCATCACATCAGATTGACGCGGCGAAGGACGAAACACAATGCCAAACCTATCATAATCATAGCGACTGGCCGCTGATTGCATCATCTCAACCGCACAGCATGCAAGACCAAACGTCATCGGCCAGAGAGAGCCCGTCCGCGCCCACGCAATAATCTCGTCCAATTGCGCCACAACAAAACCCTTGTCGGTGAGCTCCCGTGATGGAATCCGCCCGTCCTTCGCATGCGACGGCGCATGCGCCACAAGAGGAGGACGCCTCGACCACGTCCCCCGCCTCTCTCCCTGAGAGTCCTTATGAGACTCCCCATGAGACAAAGAAGATAGTCGCCTCGTTTTAGCAAAAAACCCGTCCTTTGCTCCCCCGTCCTTTATTCCCCTGTCCTTTATTCCCATGTGAGCGCTCCCTTCTTCCATTCATAAATGAATCCCACCGTCAACACAGCAAGAAACACCATCATCGAGACAAAACCAAACAACCCAATCTCCTCCAGGACAATCGCCCATGGAAAGAGAAAGGCTATCTCTAAATCAAAAATGATAAAGAGGATCGCCACAAGATAGAAACGCACGTTGAAAACACCCCGCGCATCATCAAAAGGCTCGAATCCGCATTCATAAGGCGCATTCTTGTCCTTGTCGGGCTTCTGCGCACCCACGACATACGTCCCCACCATGACAAAAACGGCAAGGGCAAACACAATGACCATGAGAATAAAAACAGGGAGATAGTCGACAGCAATGGCGGGCATATCACATCACCTTATCAAGACGAGAGAGTCGTCCTCTCTCCCCGCATAGAGAGAACAGATTTTGTATAACACATCTTGGC
Source organism: Alphaproteobacteria bacterium GM7ARS4 (assembly GCA_014332745.1). NCBI lineage: Bacteria > Pseudomonadati > Pseudomonadota > Alphaproteobacteria > Alphaproteobacteria bacterium GM7ARS4. The sequence goes on from JACONL010000001.1 coordinate 80,003, forward strand.
GTTCTTCACCCATAGATATTGAGACATACCACCCCACCATCAATATATGTGTCGAAAAACAGGCAAGAGAGCACATCTCCCCATGCGCCATATGCTCCATGCGCTATTGTTCTTTTTCATGTCTTCCCTCCATCAGCTGTCCTCCCTTTTCTGTGGCGGGAGTGACGGGGCTCGAACCCGCGACCTCTGGCGTGACAGGCCAGCGCTCTAACCAACTGAGCTACACCCCCAACCATGCCCTCTCTCCTAGATAACAAACCCACAGCGATAATAGCAATAACTCTTTTCCGTCTCCCCTCGTCACGATGTTCATACGTCTGCCATGACTCATGGTGTGCTGTGGGGCTCTTCACGGGCGATACGATAATGGATGGGAATGGTAATGTCTATGGATGTTTTCGTCCATGAAGAAGGAAACGGCATGAAAGGGGCGGCATCAAGCACGGCTTGACGGGCGGCATCGGCAAAGAGGGAAGACACCTCGTCGACAAGCTCCATATGAAGGATATGTCCGTTCTGCCCAATGGTGAGACGTATCGTTATCGAGCCTTCCATATGGCGACGCAACGCCGCCCTTGGGTAAATTTTATGGCGGTCGATGGCGCGATAAATCCCTGTGAGATAGTTTTCCTCTCGTTTTTTCTGTTGTCTGGATTGCGCTAGGCTCGAACGAGGACTCTGTTCCTGTGGCGTTATGTCTTGGCGTTCCAGTCCTTGCGTTGGACGCTGACGTGGGGGAGGCGGTGAGAGCACCCTCATGGATACTGCCATGGCGTAGGGACGTTGCGCCTCCAATGGGATAGGCGCTTGATGCGCCTTGATGAAAAAGGGAACAAGCACCATGCCATGAACAATGACGGACAGCATACATCCATAGACGACATGCCTGAGGCTCAACAAAGCGCCCATATGATAAAGGGAGGACTGAGACATGATCCTACGGCGAGGAGACGGGAAGAGGCGGCGTTTGCGCCGTGCGAGACAACACAAGAAAGAGGCGGCTGGGGACGTCGTCTTCTGTCGTCTGCATAAAAGAAAGAATCTTATGCAAGACGCCGCTGGGCGCATGCCCATCCACAGCAAGAACAATCCTTCCCTGCTTCACGCTGGCAATGTCTTGCCTCAGCGACTCCTTCACATCCTGCCATGGCATAAAGGGGCGGTCAGCCACACGGATATGTCCCGCCTTATTCACGTAGAGCGTCATATCCTCCTCCGTGCCGATGAAGGTGGGACGCTCGAAGGGCGATACGGGAATATCAACATCATCGATACGCCCACGTATATGCCCGCTCACAATAAAAAACATGAGAAGCAAAAAAACAATGTTCACAAGAGGAATAAGGTCAAGACGCACCGACATCATGGCTCGCTGTGGAGAGGTTCTCTGTTCCCTCATGTCACGGCGCTGATGGCGGTTGTGATAAGGTCATGCGCACATGGCGCGCACCCGCCTTCTCAAGAATATCCATGAGACTCACGGTGTCCTGCACATGCGTCTCGTTCGCTGTCTCGACATGAAAGCGTGTGTCGGGATTCTGTGCCACATGGCGACGGACAACGTCATCGGCTTGCTGTGACGTGTGCAACACGCCATCATAAAACAGACGCCCTTGTTCATCCAAAACAAAGGTGATAGCGTCCTGCGCGCCACTCTGCCCTGTCTTTTCTGCTGACTCCACATAGAGCATGCTCTCCTCGCTAAAAACACTTGCCACCATAAAGAAAATAAGAAGAAGAAAGACAATATCCACAAGCGCTGCCAAGCCTATAGGACGCGCCTTCCTCAACATGGCATACAGAGCGCCATCACCCCCAGCGCCTTTGCCATTGCCTCCATAGACCATGGACATGTCCCTCTCTTAGGACACTGACGACAAGAGGACGCGCATGGACGCCACACAATCACCCATGCGTACCATGGTGCGCTCCACGATGGCTTGCAAGAGGTGAAAAAATCCTAAGGCAGGTAAAGCCACCATCAATCCCGCCGCCGTCGTCAAGAGAGCCGTCCAAATACCACCAGCAAAAATGGACGGGTCCGCCTGAACACCAACACGCTCAAGGGCGCTAAATGCCTCGATCATCCCTATCACCGTGCCAAGCAAACCCACAAGAGGCGACAACTGGGCGATGACATCCAAGAGGGGAATATAGGCATTGAGACGATGTAACTGACTATGCATGCTCTGCTGGACTGTCGCATCCCGCATGTCCGCCTCCATCCCCTTCATATGCCCCTCTACCATCACCCCTAAAACGCTCGCAACAGGGTGAGGAGAACGACGAAGACGCGCAAGAGCAGAAGGCACGTCACCCCGCTCCAATGCCGCCATCGCATCGTCAAAAAAAACCATATGCCGTAACCCCATAGACCAAAAATGCAACAATTTCATAAACACAATGGCCATGGCCATGAACGATAAAAAACCAAGCACATACAAAATGACACCCCCTCTCTGCCATAATTCAACAATGTCACCCATAGTCGTCTGTCTTTATTAGATGTCTCTCTATGTCCTGATGGCACAAGCACCCCATCCTAACAGGGACACACCGCCTATGTCTATGGAGCAAACGCCTTAGGCTCTCTAGGCTCTCGTTAAAAATAAATAAACATTTTATTAAAAGACGACACAAACCATAGCGACCACACTCTCTTCACGCAACCGATTATATGACCAGGATATACGGAAATTATCATGTCTTATCAATCCCCCATGACCCAAACGGCAGATTTTTTCGACATGCCTCTCCCTGCTGAGGACCCGTCGGCGTTCCTCTCATCATTTCGAGAGACGTGGCATGATATTTGCAAGACGATGGCACACCATGATATTCTTGCGTCCTCTGAGGAGGAGAGCCAGAGAGCGGGACACGCGACAACACAGCATATGATCCATGCCTCTGAGGAAGCATTGCTCTATCCTTTATCCCTACGCCACATCATCGAGGACGAAGCGATGATAGTGAGCGATGCCCGAGAACGTATTTATCGCGCTTTTCGCCAAAGTTTTTCCTTTGGCGCGGCGCGCTACCGCCACCATCTGAGGACTCTGCTGAAGGATAAGGGACGCTCGATAACGTTCAACAATGCGCGCCAGATCACCCGTGACTTCGACACGAAAATGCACGCCATCCAAAAAACCTTCGAAAGCCACGTGAAAGATATTGTGTGCTATTCAGAAGACCATCCCATCCACCCACGGGCAACCCAAACCCTCAGCGGCCAAGAGATTATCCATGCCTATGAACATTATAAAATCTCCATGAGCGTCATACAGAGACTCCTCTCACAGATAGAAGACGCCTCCTAAGAAACAACAGCCTCCCTGTGTTTGAACGGGCTCTATAGAAGACGGGTAAATGAATAAACCCTAAACCACGTGCGACGCTCCCTGTGTTTGAACGGGCTCTATAGAGACGATACATCACATGGATAACTTTCAGGGGTGCGACGCTCCCTGTGTTTGAACGGGCTCTATAGAGGTATGGCAGTAGATAAGACAGGACTAGAAGTGCGACGCTCCCTGTGTTTGAACGGGCTCTATAGAGTTGCTCCCGCCAAACGTCCTGTTTGCAGGACGTCAAGGGCTTCCTTCTCTTGCGAGAAGTGGCTCACGCCGAGCCGTAGGATATTTCTGGCGGCGTTTTCATCTCGGTCGATGGTCAGTCCACACACATGACAATGGTGTGTCCTCTCATCTAACGATTTTTCTACAACCGCCCCACATCCCGAGCATTTTTGGGATGTGCCTCTTGGGTCAACCTGCACAAAATGCTTACCAGCTTCTTCCGCTTTGTAAGCAACTTTTCCTATGAAGGCAGCCCATCCCTTATCATGGATTGATTTCGCCAAGCGGTGATTTCTTGCCATATTGGCTATCCTCAGGTCCTCAAAAACAAGAAGGTCAAATCTCTTCACGAATTCCCTTGCGAGTTTATGATGAAAATCCTTGCGCTGATGGCTCACTTTGCTATGCCATTTCTGCACGGCGCGCAAGGCGCGTCGCCACCGACATGTGCCCCTTTTGGCGGCGGAGAGCGCTTGCTGTTTTCTTGCCAGCGTCTTCTCTGCCTCGCGATACCAGTTCGGACTATCAAACGACTCGCCTTTATCTGTCATCACGAAGCTCTTAATCCCCACATCACACCCCACGGCATGTTTTACCTCACCCTTAGGCATAGGGGTAGGCGCGTCACCGATACATGCTCTCACAAACAGGCGATAGCCTTTAGGCGTATGCTTGATGGTGCAGTCACAAAGTGTTGCGTCCTCTGGCATGATATTATGGCGCGCCATGTTCGTTCTCATACCCCCTCGCACGCCTTTCACAAAAAGACGTCCTTCCTTTAGCCTATAGCTTTCGGTTATCTCGATGGATTTCCAGCGCCGCCATCCCTTAAAACGAGGGAAACCCGGCGTCTGCCCCGCCTTCACCCGACGAAAAAACCCCTTGAGAGCCTTGTTCACCCGCGCCAATGCCCCTCGTTGCATTGTCACAGACATCCACGCACAAGCACAATCCTTGTCTTGCCTTATCTCTGTGAGGCTCTTATTTTGGTCATAGAGGGTGATGGTCTTGCCTGTCTTGCGATAGCACTCTATCCGCTCCTGCAAGGCGGCGTTATATAAATCGCGCGTGAAATTGAAAAAGGCGCGCAACACTTTCGCCTGCTTTTTCGTAGGATAGAGCCTGTATTCATACGTGCGATGCATCGCCGTTGTTTCCGCGTCTGTTTCCATGTCGCGCTCCTGCCGTGTCCCCCACCCATAATGACTCGACACAAAGCCTAAGGACGCATAAAGGATATGTCAAACATCTTGCGTAAAAAATTATTATCCCTTTCTGGAAAAAAGGACACGTAGAGGACATCAACCTTCCTCTGCACGTTACGACTTCCTTCCTATCCTATGCCCGTTCCTCCTTCCTATGGCAAGATTACAGGCTATGAACGAGACATCCGTGTCCAATCGGACAACGGCAACCTTGCCTTTCAACCATCAAAACGAACAACAAAAGGGACGTTTGTCGCCTTGCGACGCTTCTTCGGACGCAAAATCTCCTTCGTCACCCATGGATTGACAAAAAAGGGACGCAAGCCAACCCTCCCCCCACGCTCCCAAAGTGCCATATCACCAAAAAAACTCCTCTCCCCCCACGATAGCCGAGTCGCTATCTCTCACCAACTGACACACCATTTTCGACGCGCCATCGACCAACACAGACGCGCCATCGAACAGTGGAGCGACGATACAAAGAACTTGAAGAAACATGCCGCAAAAGCACTCCCAAAAGGCATATCAAAAGACCAACTCGACCAGTGGCACGACACCACCGAAACCCTGCGAAGAGAGGTGTTGAAAGAAAACTCGACAAAGACATTCGACCAGCATGCGCAAAAATTAAACGACGCCCTAGACGACACCATCAAGAGTCACCTCCTGCAAATTAACCCTGACACAGGCGATGTCTCGCGCAAATCCCTCAAAGGCAGACAGATGTACGACGTCTATCAGCAATTTACACACTCCCTCGCTATCCTCGACTCCGTCGCCCAGAATATCCAAAAATCGCTCAACATACCATCACGCCAATTACCTAAACCGCCCCAAGATTATGTCAGCCCACGTTCCCTGAAAGACGGCGGATATGAAGACAGAAGCAGCTGGGTTGACGATAACAAGGACTATGTCCCTCTCAATCCCGCCACACGCAACCGAAAGGCACAGACAACAGATTACGAACCCCTCACACCCCGTATCCTCGACCAGCAAGCAACGTCCCAAGGGAACGCCTCCGCCACGACTGAACGTAAGAGTGACAAGAGCTAGCACTCAGATAGAGAGCAAGCGCAACAACAAGGATACGCCATCAAGAGAGAGGACGCCTCACGCAACGGACTGAGGATAGACACCAATGCGACGGTAAAGAAAGGGAGGCGGCGTCTCTTGCGCTGACTCTAGCGACGCCATATCAAAAATCTCTTGATGGCGAGGCGATAACGCGCATGCTGGGTCGGTTTGCGCCGCATCGCCCGTGAGCGCCATCGCCTGACAACGACAGCCACCCCAATCAATCTCTCGCCTATCGCATGTGCGACATGGCTCTGGCATCCAATCCGTGCCACGATATATGTTAAAGGCATGAGAGTGACGCCATATCCACGCCAATGAATGCTCCCGCACCGAATCAAACGTGAGATGGGGAATACATTGCGCCGCATGGCATGGCAACACCTCCCCTGAGGGATTAACATACATGAATTGTCGTCCCCATCCCCCCATGCAATTTTTAGGCCTTTGCGCATAGTAATCAGGCACGACATAATCAATCTCTAACCTCCCCTTAAGGCGTTTTCGCGCTGCCTCTACCTGCGCTGTCGCCTTCTCTAATTGGGCGTAGGTCGGCATAAACGCTGCCCTGTTCTTGAGCGCCCAGCCATAATACTGCACTTGCGCTATCTCTATCCGTTGCGCGCCTAACACGAGCGCCAACTCGATGAAATCCTCCACATGCTCCAAATTCTGTCGATGCATGACGGCATTCACCGTCAACGGAAGGCCTAAGGCGCGCACCATGCGCGATACCTCTATTTTCTTGCGGTGTCCGCCCTTATAGCCTCCTATCCTGTCGGCATTGTCCTCGTCTGTATCTTGAAAACTCACCTGCACATGGTTGAGCCCCTTCTCCTTCAAAAGACGCAAACGCCCCTCGTCCAGCAAGACACCAGAAGTGATGAGATTGGTATAAAGCCCTACCCTATCACATTCCTCGATGAGCTCCTCTAAATCCTTACGCACCGTTGGCTCACCCCCCGACACATGGACTTGATGCATGCCCAATTGCGCAGCCTCCTGAAATACCCGTTGCCACTCTTCTGTCCCCATCTCTCGACGACGCTCCTCCAACACCAAAGGATTAGAGCAATAGGGACATTGCAGGGGACAGCGATGAGATAACTCCGCCAAGAGCGCCAACGGCATGCCAATGCCTAATGCCTCCAAAGACTTATAGCGACGGTCTTCCGTACGAACATCACGGACATGGGTTTCCATCATCCTTTCACCTCCAAAAAGCCCTTGTCGGCAAGCCCCTGAAGCATCGCACAGACATCACGACTGATCGTCTCACGGGGCGCTTTATAAGCCTTCGCCAATATGTCGATAATCTCGCCCACCGACTTCTTACCATCCAATTTCTGTAAAATAGCAACAGACGTCTCGTCTGGCTCCAAGAGGCGCTCGGGCCCCTGAATAACCCACTTTTGACGCGGCTCGTTATACTGAAGACGCACAAAAGAGCATAAACTGGCGATGACATGCTCACTTACGGAAACGGGGACGGACATCGAAATCCTCCGGCATAAACGCGCCCTCAGGGATAAAACCATTGATATAGGCATGATATAAGGCATCCAACATAACCCACAAGACATCCGTCTTGAATTTGAGAGCAGCACAGACACTCTCCTGGTCACTCCTCGTTCGAGCATTCTTAATGGCATAGTCCAACACAAAGGCCGCATCATCAGGCGCTTGGGTGAGACGCTTACGGAAATAGGAAAGCACCTCGTCATCGGCAAAATCATAATGCCCTAACATACCAGCAATGCGCTCCTCGTGAATGGATGGCGCAAATAACTCCGTCAACGAGGACGTCACCCCCTCCAACAAGGGACGCTCACGAACAAAACGAACATAGGCATCCACCGCAAAACGGGTGGACGGCAAAATACCCGCCGTCGACATCACATAGTCACGCATAAGACCTAAACCATCCGTCAATTTATACCAACGCTCTATACCACCCTCTAACCCATCACGCCCCTCATGGTCTAAAACGCGCTTCATCCAAATACGCCTGAGACACGGGTCCGCCATCTTCGACATCAAGGCGACATCCTTCACGGGAATCATCACCTGATAATAATAGCGATTCAATGCCCAAGCCTGCACTTGCCCCTTATTGAGCTTGCCCTTATGCAACAAATGGTGAAAGGGATGATTATCATGGTAGTAGCGCGCACCGATGGCGCGCAAACATGCTTCGAATTGGCTAGGCGTGTAAGGCTGTTCGTCATCGACACCCTGCACGGAAGGCATCATAGAAGGCACGTAGGCATTACTCTCAGAACGGCGCGCCAACCGACTGCGCATCTCTATCACGTTACTCGCTTCGACACCATTCTTTGTATCCGTCATCATCCTATCTCCATCCCATCATAGGCTATCTCCCAGCCCGCATCCCGCACCTTGCGGTTTTCCTCTGACCCTTCTATTATTATAGGGTTCGTTGTGTTGATGTGAATAAGAATTTTACGCTTCACGCCTAAATCAGCAAAGGCGCGCAATGTCCCATGCTCACCCGTTTGACTCATATGCCCCATCCGCCTTCCCGTCTTCGTGCCAACACCCGCTATGATCATCTCGTCATCACGCCATAACGTGCCATCAAAAAAAACAAGAGACGCCCCCGTCAGACGCCGCGCCAAGTCTGGCGTCATCGCCGCGCATGCGGGAATGTAATACCATGCGTCTTGTTCCGCACCCTCGCGCCATAATTTGAGAGCGATCGTATCACCTTCCTCACTGCCAAAATTGTCACCCTTGCTCTCGTCTTCTTGCCATAAGGCGACTTTGCCAGACACCGCAAACGCCTCGACCATCACCCCCGACATATCCCCTCGAGCATCACGCAAGGGAAAAGACTGCCCCAAAGACAAAGCTTGACGCTGTACATAGTGAGGTGACAACACATTGAAGATGCTGTTCTCACCTAAAAACCCTAAAACGCGCTCCGTCCCATAGAGAACAAGAGGATGACTCTCTCGCAACACAAGCAAGCCCGCCACATGGTCCACATCACCATTCGTCAACACAACACCCTGTATAGGACTATGACGCAACGCCTCTCCTCGTGGATGGAGCACGCTGTTCTTGCGAATCTGTTCCCCTAAATCAGGCGACGCATTCAATAAAAACCAATGCTCGCCATCGGCTGACACCGCCAGAGAAGATTGCGTGCGCGGACTCGTCCCCAGTGCGCCAGAACGCACCGCACGCGATACCTCACCATGACAATTCCATTGCGGAATACCACCGCCAGCCCCTGACCCTAAAACACGAATCTTCATCAGCCAATAACACGCTTACAACAACAAACAACCTCCCCCCTATGTTAACACATAAAGAGCCGACGTGAACAACATATGAGACTCACGTTCACACTCCTATCACAATCCCGCACGCTCAAAACTGCCAAAACATGCAACGGCACACCCGACCATGGCGTGTCCCGTGTCGCTCTATCCTCTTACGAGCATACAAAACACCACACCCGTCATGCTGGCGGTAACGGGTGCGGGCATCCCCATACGGATCATTCACGTAATAGGCGTTCTTATGGCGCGCTTTCGAAATGAGTAAAATGACATGGCCGCCCTTTAATCCCCCCAATGCTGTCGTCCCCATGATCACAGGCCCATCCTCCAACACAGAGTCCACATCATCCAACGTCATGGTCTCACAAAAGACACAACGCCCTCTCACACCCTCTCGATGCAGAAAACCCTCGATGGCATGGCGATGGATAGCCCAAAAAAACATGCTCTTCGTCCCCCTGGCCACAAGGTCACGCATGCGCCTATCCTCCCTCATCATAGCTTCCGCTGAGCCCGCCTCCCCTACACTTGTCTCCACATCATCCACATAGCGACATAATCCCTTATCATCCCGCGCATCGATGGCAGGAGCATAATACGCCATGAACATCCATGCGCATGTGGAAAAACATTGCACATTGCCGACAATCTGACCGCCAAAATCATAATTGTCCCTTTGGGAATTAAAATCTATCGCACGCATCACTATCACAATACAACCTCACAATACACCCTCGCATAGACCACACATCACGCCTCCATGATGTCCTATCATTAGGTATATAATCCTATTTATGAAGGACAACCACATCTTTCTGCCTTTTTTGCAACGCCCATGTCCCATAGGACACTATAGAAACGGAAGGATGACACCATCTCTCTTACGATGATATGGCACACCCCTCCCATACACACACTCTCTCACCACCATATGACCCATGCCTCTTACTCCTACATCTAGCGCAACTCCTCCACCCTATCTTCCTAAAGATTTTTATGCTGTCACAAGCGACCATGATCATATTCGCTTCACAAAGGATAAAAAATCCCTCGTCCATGGGGAAAAGAAAGACCTTTCCTTTAGCAATATCAAAAGCATGGTCTCTTCGTCAGCCGTCGCTGCCGCCACTGGCGGTACTCTCGCCTCGCGGAAAGTCTACCACGTCGTGAGCGATGGACGTTCCATCGATAAAAAACAGCTGCTCAGCAAACAAGAAAGCCGACTCCATATCTGTCAGAGCTTCAGTGATGCCATGAGGCAAACACTCCAAGACTCCATCAACAAGTTCGATGCGGCACGCGCTGAGTCGCCCTTAAAGCAAGAGGACATCGACGACCTCGAGAGCGATTTCGGGGCATTGATGAAGAATACCAAAAACCTCGTCAGCCAGAAATTAGAAGGATTGCTCAATGCGTCCTTAACCGCTTCATATGCCTCCGATGTCTCCCTCAGCGGACAAGATTTTCGCGACGTCTTCGATGCCTATAGCGAACTCCTTGGGACGTTGCTCGATGAAGCAAACGAGATGACGGCAAAAATGAACCCCCCCTCCTCCACATCACCCTATCCAGACTTCGTCCCCGCCGGCCCTCGTACGACATCAGAGACAGAGGCAACACCACCACCCGTCCCTAAAAAAACGCATAGCCCTTTGACACGCGTTGCCACCCACGCTCGTCCATCACCACCCCGCAGGCCGCCCCCACCACCGCCAACACAGCACAAAGCCAACGTCGACTATCCCAAACCGCGTCCCCCATTGAGTACCATCCAGGAAGAGTGACGTAACAAGGCGATCGGCGTCTTTAAACATGGATGTCCTGCTCGCTTCGCCTCTTTTCAATCCCATCACGGGCGCGCTCTGATACGAACATGTGGCCATGCCGTGGTTGCTGTTGGTGACAAAGGGCACAGAGGACAACGAGGTTAGAGGAGCTGTTATCGTTTCTCATGCCATTTTTATGGTGAACATGGAGCGCTTCCCTCAAGTCTTGCGAGATAACAACACCACACTGCTGACATGTCCAGTGGGCTTTATTACGTACTCTCTCTGAGATACGAGGCCAATCGGATGTATACTTGTTTTCAGGCATCGTCTCTGTTGTATAAATAGGGGGGTCTTCCGTGAAAGAATAGATATCTATGAAGGCCTTGAAGGCTTGCGGGTCTGTCCCTATGGCGAGAGCCAGTGCCCTCCGCCGCGGCTTCAGCCACTTTTCTTTCATCCCCTTTGTTGCAAAACGCCACCATACGGGGTACACAAAGGGTGGATAGCCCTGATAGCCCAACTTTTTGAGACAATTCCGGCATGGCCTCAGGCGTAGTTTCTCATCGCTTATCCACGTCCCGCCCCTCTCGGTTGGTGAAACAACAAAAAGACCATCAGGGTTATAATGCACCCCATATCGTTTGTCGAATCTCCCTGCCCTCCGCATCTCAGCAATAGTCTCACATTCTGTGACGTGGAATTTGGGTCGCGCCTCTATATCATTCATGAAGGCATCCAACGCATCACTCCTGTTCTTGACATAATAATCACGTATATGGACGACAATTCTTCTGCCATGCTCGTCCACAAGGACGCCGCCAACTTCCTTGATTTTGTCCCAATCTTGACGTGTCTTGATGGTGAAGGTCACAGGCGTAGGGCGAGGCCTATCTTTTTTCGGCGCAAAATTGATAGGCGGCCCTGGATCTGCGCCCTCCGCCCCCATACGTTTGACGGCCTCTTTTATTTTCTCGAAGGAAACGTCCATGGCCATGTGTCCTTTAATTTTTAATTATTGCAGACGAGCACGGGTAGTCGTTCTGACAGCAAAGTCGACGCGACGAGAGGCCTCTCGGTCCTCTCTTCCAAGCTTATCCTTAATAAGACGACTGAACGATAAGCCATTGGCGGTGACCGTTTTGACAATCCACTTCCCGTAGCAGTCGACGCCATCCAAGCGACGGCAGTAGTCAAGCACATTTAGAGCGCGCTTTTGGGATAACTCCATATTCCCCATATACGCATCTAAAAGGGTTGAACCAACCTTCCATTCGGATGAGGTATGCCCCTCGATACGAATCTCGTCAATAGCACCCCTGAAGGGATACAACACCTCGATATAGCGAGGGCAAAAATCACGCAATATGTCTTTGAATTTCTTATTGGGCTCTGCCCCGCCCTGTTCGAATAAAATGGTGGGGGATTGAAAACGGATAGTCAATGTCGCATCCTCGGGAATGATGGCATCCCACGCTTTGAGATCGTCCGCAAACTCCGCCTGCAAGTCTCGAAAAATCTCCTCCTCTTTCTTCTTGGCAATAATGTCGGCGCGATCGACGGAAATTCTGTAGCTGATAGCAATGAGAAGAAACACCACCATCAACCCCGCCATGAGGTCGGCAACAGAAAGCCACCCTCCTTCATCTTTCTCCTACTTTCTCAGCCAATCGGGTGTCCTCGTCATAGGGTTCTGTCATCCCTCGATGCGCGCTCCAACCTCCCTAGTTCTGCATGTATCTTATCGATGAGAGTTTTATAATCACCGACGGTTTTGTTAACGATTTTTCCTAAATCATTTGCCATCTTTTGAAGGACGCCCTCTATTCCTGTTCGCAAAGAGCCTGACCACTCGTTTTGGGCACTTTTTAATTCATCAGACATCTCTTTTAGCTTATCTTTAAATTCCTTCTCGAAAGCTTCCAGGTGCGTGCCAAGAGTTGTGTTCATTTGCTCGACACTTTCCTCCAACTTGGGGATGGCTTGTTTTGCTTGTTCTTTCATCTCGGCAAACGCTTTAAGGGACTCCACCATCACTTGCACGACTGGCGAAAGTTTTTCGATATGCTCCTTCATCTTTGATAGAGAACCGTTGATGTCGGTCATCGATGTTGCAATAGTGCTGAGGATATTAGCACTGTCTCCCATGACTTGACGCGCCTCTTGCGTTGCTTTTATGACAGCCTTGAGGTCCTGACGCAAAGAGTCCATATCATCTTTGTAATTTTCCTGCCATGTAACAAGATTTTTGGTCGCCTCCTTTAATTCCTTAAAACTCTCTCCCAATTGGTCATTGATTATAACAGTGAAATCTTTCATCACCTCCTGTATCGCCTCGATGAGCGCTTCGGTATTGCTTTTCGCTACCTTCTTGGCAAATTTTGCCAATTCATCCGTCTGGTCCCTGATGGATTGATTGATGTCGCCAGCTCCCACCCCCTCGTCCTCAATGGAGGGAGAACAGGCGTCCACCTCTTAAAATCCTCACTGGACAGCCAACGCCCAAGAGACAAGAGGTGAGGTCTAAGAAAAAGAACGAGACGTCTTATCCCAGAGAGAAAAGAGAGCAATGCCTTTCTTAAATTGGTCTACCAATTCTTTTTTCGTCACGAACGTTCCCCGATAGACACAACAGATAAGGATTTTTTATCACATAAACCATATTCGTGACACATAAAAGACATCCACCGCCATGATAGACTCTTGTCTTGTCAATCACCATTATCCCTTGTGTCATGCCTATCACCGCAAAAACATCTCATCTCCCTGTCGATTTCTATGGTGTCAGCGAACAACACCATAACATACGCCTGCTCAGCAATCACTCTGCCCTCGCCCATAGCCCGCAACAACCCTCTGGCCCCTTCGGTAAATTAGGAAAACGCAAAGTCTATAGGCTGGTCCATGACGGACGCTCCGTGGAAAAAGCCAACATCCTCGATAAAAAAACAAGCCGCATGGGCATACAAGACGCCTTTCAACGCGCCATGCAAAAAACATTCCAAGACCTCATCAATAGTTTCGACACGCATAAGCGCTTCTCCTCCCTGAGACACGACGACATCGAAACCATCAATCAAGAGTTCGGGCGACTCCTCAGCGTCTCCAAAAAGAATATCACCGAACGTATCACAACACATTTGCAAGGACATCCCGTCAGTAGCGCAGCGACCTCCGCCCAAGCGCCTCTCACCGGCAAGGACCTTCGACATGCCATCGACGCATACCATCTCGCCATCAACCAAACCCTCCATAAAGCAGAAGAACTCACACAGAATGTGTCGGGGGGCGGGCTATCCACATCCTCACCCTCCTCTGAGGCCACCAACAGGACACAGACCAGCGATGCCACGACCAGCGATGCCAGCCAAAAAAGCGGCCCTCCCGGTAGCACACCAAAACCAAAGCAACGCGCGCGCCACCTCACAGCACCGCCCATACCGCCAAAAAATCTCGCAGATTATGAAGAACTACACGCACCCTCGTCACCGCAAAATATCCCAAAACACCACACCATCGCCACCCATCGCCAACAGACAGCCCTGCAAGAAGACGAACGCTCCTTGCCACCAACCCCTACGCACATCAGACGACATAGCGAGCCAGCACCAGCACTCCCGCCAAAACGAAAGCCCAGCGACTACCAAAACACAGCAGCCCGTCAACCTCATGCCACGACCATCGCTGAGGACACATCCCTCCCCCATATCCCACCAAAAACAAGACGTCCACAACAAGCAAGCGAGCCTATCGTCCCGCCCGTGCCACCACGCCACGACTACCAACCCCTTGACCCCTCAACACGCAACAAGGAAAACCCCTATCAAAAACTTGTCAGACAACAAGAGACAGAGGCAACACCGCCCTCCCATGAAAGCAACCCTCTCGGACTCAGAGAAACACGCAGGCACACAGAACTCCCTCTTCCTCCCCAACAAGCACACACACCATCCCCGACAACAACGCCGTCGACGACATCCCCCTCTTCGCCAACCCCTCCCTCTCCCACACAAACCCATGATGACAATCTTCACGACTATGAAGACATCGATAAAACACCCTCCCCGAAACCTAAACATCGATAAAAAAGCAGACCCTCAGGTGACGCAAATCCCTCACGTCCATGACGCCATCACCTAAGGATGTGATTTACCTCATCTCGCCAAGATTCCGCAAACAGCAAACGACATGAGACATGTCTGCCTTCTTCACCTAACATGTCGAATTGACCCGCATGCATGGCTTTTTCATACGCCCCCTCTAATACCTTAAAGAGATTCTGCTTATATTTTGTGTCCGTATTACCCGCAAGATGGTCGCCTTTTATTTCTAAAACAAGGAGCTGTTCTTTACCATCATCGCCCGGGCGCTTGCAAACAAGAAAATCAGGATACACTTTATGACGACGCCACCCTTGTAGGGGATACCCCTCGCCACGGGCAGCAAGGCGATGCCACCACACAGTCGCCTCATGTCGATCAACATGGATGGCAAAATTCTTTTCTAGCGTGTTAAGACTATCAGAGAAAATTTTCTCATATAGATTCTTATCCTGGTCCAGCACATCCCCTCTTTGAATGACGTTCAGTGACTCACGAACGACATCGTTGAGGCGCTCATCATGACTTACCGCCAGATGAAATGTTATCACGCCATCCCTCAATTTTTGACAAAAGAGCTTCTGTGCCTCGTTTTCGATAATCTCGCGCAGATTCCACTTTATGGCTTCCAAAACATGAAGACGACTATCAAAAAGCTTTTCCTCTGTGTCGTGCTCACGGAAATTATCCAGCAGCTTACGCACAATGCGAAACGCTTGCCACGGGTTTGGCACAAGGCCTATAAGGCCTCGACAAAAAAAGCCTTCACTAAGCGTGTTATCGATAGCGATGTCCCGTTCGTTTATGGGGCCACTGATACCATAAGACGTAGGATTCGCCGCAAAAGAACGAAAAAAATCCCCTTGTTGTCCCTTTAAATCTATGGAGGCAATGCGCTCCCGCGCCTTGTCAAGACCATCGAGACACACCTCACCTGTATAGTCAATAGAGTCCCAATCAAGAGCATTGAGGATGTCACCTGTATAGTTAATGTCCCGCCATTTTTTCTTTTCATCTTTATGTAAAACCTTTGGTAGAAAGATTTTTTGCCCTCGAAAAGCGGGGCGTCTCCAAATAACCTCTCTTCCCTCCCCTGCTGTATCAGCGCCCCCGCCATCACCATCTAAGCCGTGGGCATAGACCATATCGTCTATGCCTGATAAACCCTCGCCCTCAAGACCTTGCTTGACCTTGGCGACAGCATCCGCCAATGACTGGTTGTAACAAAAAATATGACACTCGTTGAGCGCCTTAAAATCTTCAGGACAAGCCTTCGTCTCTGGTTGACGCAAGATACGCCCCGTCATTTGTGTCAATGACACCATCGCCTTTGTATTGTCGAGCAAGACAAGAACATACGCAAAAGGACAGTCCCACCCTTCACGCAAAGCATCTTTCGTAATGATCACGCGCACAGGACTATCTCGTTCTAGGAGGTCTTGGTCTGCCAATTCATCCTTATCGGCTGACTTAACCCGCACAGCGTCATGCGCCATTTCCAATTGTTCTATACATACCTTACGCACATCTTCAGCGTGAATATGCTCACCATCTTGCTGGTCCTTGCCTGTGCGTTCCGCACGCACCAGAAGAATAGGACGAATATAGCGTCCGTGCTTCTGTTCTAGCGCATCGGCTTTCACTTGCAATTCCTGCAAACACTCATTGCCTCGCCTCAATGTATCCTTCCAATCGACGTTTTCCAGACAATGCACATTGACGGGCAATTTAATCATCTTCTCCTTATGGAGGTCCAATCCAGAAACGCTGACCAGCACATTGCTTAGCTGTTCCTTATTATTGGGCGTTGCGGAAAGTTCTAAGATAAAATGGGGATTAAAGCGGTTAAGAATCGTGCGTTTATCTTGTGAATAGGCGCGATGTCCCTCGTCAAGCACAATCACGGGACGACACAGCTTAAAAACATTCAACAGGCTATGCTTGATGGATATGCCAACAAGGGGCGCATCGTCGGCAAGATTCGCCCTCTCAAGGTCTGGATGTTCATTAAGAAGTCTGTTATTCTCAGGAAAATCATCCATCCTAGGGAAAAAGCTCGGGTAATGTCCACTATCGCGATAGATTTTGAGAAAGTCGCTTGGCTCTTTACGTCCCGTCGCGGCGAGCATCACAAGCATCACGCATAAATGCGTGCGCACATCATCGGCCTTGAAGGAATCATGCTTCTCAATGAGCTTGACACGCCCGCCACTGGCACGGTCGAGGGTTTGTCGATATGGGTGCAAGCGATTCGCCAGCTGTTTCCACGTTTGTTTGTAGATCGTCCTACTGGGAACAATCCATAGGACAAGTCCGTTCTGACGTTTGAGATCACTTAAATGAAGACGCTCGACACTGTGGGCAGCGAGTAATGTTTTTCCCCCAGCTGTCGGCACCTGCAAGCATATATTGGGGATAGGTTCGTTATCTTCGCTCCAACGTGGCTTATAAGATTGTTCGAATAATCCCCCGTGCTTCCCCGCCACCCGTGGGAGGTCTCTGACAAGCTCTTGCCAACATTTTGTCGCAAAATCTCTGTCGTCACGGCATGGTTTAACAGCGCCCTTTTTAAGGACTGCGATTCGCCTTTCTGACTCTAGCCTGTGCCTGTTCAGCGCATCAAGATACATCGTGAGACGCTCTAAAACGGTCTCCTGATAATCCTTTAGCTCCATGAGATGTCACCCACACTATAACTAACCAGCAACACGGTGGATAGACCATGGCAATTGACAAAAACGTATCCCCATAGGGACAAGATCCTTTTGTGGCATAAAACTCCATGGCGCATAGACCAACGCCGTTTTGCCATGGCGATGAGTATCAATGCTGTGCGCGAGGTCACTTGTGAGTGCTGACTCTTTGCCGCGTAAAAAGGCGCTATCTTGACGATAGATTAAGTGAATGCGATACGACTCTGTCTCACCAACGAACCAGTCACGGGGGTTCGTTGGCACTGTATCGATGGTTTTGCCCGTTGCCGTGTAGAAAACATACTTGGCAAATTCATCGTATGTCGGCATGTTCTTGCCAGCAAGCAATTCTTCCGTGTTGATGTCACGCCCCAACGCGCAATAGGTGAAACTGCCCCCCAATCCCGCGCGCAACGCTTCGTTTTTAGCATGTGGCACACCCTGTATCACGCGTCGCACCCGCTCAGCCGTGACGCTATCAGCATAGTCTTCACACTCCACGAGGATAAATTGACGGTCGCCGCCATCCGCCTTATTCAGTGCCAAGACCGCATGGGCTGTCGTCCCCGAACCAGCAAAGGAGTCTAGAACAATGGCATGCCTGTCCCCAACACATGTTAGAACATCCCGTATCGTGCGCATAGGCTTAGCATTATCAAAAAAATCACCGGTTAAAATATCTCGCAAAGCCAGACCCCCTTTAGAAGAATCATAATTTCTATCCAACCATATCGACTTGGGTAATAAAGTGCGCATTTCCCCATTCTCGTAAAGACGCATTTTAGAAAAAATACGCCACTCCCCTGCCCTTACCTTTCTAATAACGATGTCTCTTTCTTTCCTTTTCTCAAAAGTATCTTTTCCCCATCGCCAGCGTCCCTCTTTTCCCTCTTTTGTCAAAGGGAGAATTTCTATTGCTTCCTTTCTCGATTTTAGAGAGATTCTGTTTCCTTCCGGGAAAAAATATATAGGGTAGAACATATCTTCTCTATCTTCACGCCTCCAACCTTTGCCTGTTTTTCTAAAAGGAATCTCCTTATACTCACCCCATTCATCTTCTTGTTTATATTCTTTAATTTGCTCGTCTGATAATGGTAATCCCCCCATCTCGTATTCGTTAGAGTCTTTGGCGTAAACAATAAGATAGTCATTGGCTGTAGCGATAAAATTGTCGTCAGAGCGTCCTTTTAAGTTATTAGCAACGCTAATCATACCAAGAAAATTCTTCTCCCCAAAAATTTCGTCCATCATCATGCGCAAGTGATGCGCTTCGTTATCGTCAATGCTGATAAAAATGACGCCATCATCCCTGAGGAGTTCTCGTAGCAGCTGAAGGCGAGGCCACATCATACAGCACCATTTATCGTGCCGTTCTAAATCTTCTTTGTCTACCGCCCCATTTTCTTCGAGCCAGCGCTTCATCAAGGGTGAATTGACCTTATCATTATAACACCACTTCTCGTTTCCTGTATTGTAAGGCGGGTCGATATAGACGCATTTCACCCGTCCAGCATAGCGCGGCAGGAGCGACTTCAACGCATGAAGGTTATCGCCGTGAATGATGAGATTGTCATCAAGAGAGGGCTTCTGCCCTTGCGCAGGAAGGGATTTTTTATGAACAATATCGAGAGTGCGATGGGGTGTGCTGTGGTGGTGGGCATAGATGAACTCCTTACCCTTAAAATGAAACATCGTCGCCATAGAACACACGCCTATCAACAGGCCCACACCCCCTACCCTTGATACAGGTTATTCTCTCACGACGCAACCTCCTTCCACGCGCTCCATGACATCGATAAAAAGTAACAATACCCTTAGCAAAAAAATGATTATGGGGTGTTGCTAAGTCTACGACCAAAAATGAGTTGGCAAGTTTGGTGGGACATTCCTCTTATCCAAACCGAGCAAGCGGACGAGTTCATAGCATAATTCCCATAAAAAAAGGGAGAGCCCGTAAAGGCTCTCCCCAACCCCCCATGCCACCGCCAGCACCCATATCTGGCGCCGCCGGCTTGGGCTCAGGCTTCTCCGCTACCATCGCCTCTGTCGTCAGCAATAAACCCGCCACAGACGCCGCATCCTGCAATGCCGTGCGGACAACCTTCACAGGGTCAATGATGCCCGCTTGCACAAGGTCGGTATATTTGCCCTTCTGCGCATCATAGCCACGATTCTCGTCCTGCTGTTCAAGCAATTTGCTGACAACCATCGAGCCTTCAACGCCCGCATTCTCAGCTATCTGACGAACAGGAGACTGCAACGCGCGGCGCACAATGGCAATCCCCGTGTCTTGGTCGCTATTGCCCCCTTTCACAGACTCCAACACACGACTGGCATATAAAAGAGCTGTGCCACCACCCGGCACAACGCCCTCTTCCACCGCTGCCCGTGTCGCATGCATGGCGTCATCCACACGGTCCTTGCGCTCTTTCACCTCAACCTCAGTCGCACCACCAACACTCAACACGGCAACACCGCCCGATAACTTGGCAAGACGCTCTTGAAGCTTCTCCTTGTCATAGTCAGAGGTCGTCTCCTCTATCTGCGCACGGATCTGCTCACAACGGGCATCGATCTGCCCCTTCTCGCCAGAACCATCGACAACAGTCGTCTCCTCCTTGGTGATCACAATGCGCTTCGCCTGCCCCAACATGTCCAAACGCACATTCTCTAACTTGATGCCCAAATCATCACTGATGACTTGACCACCCGTCAAAACAGCAATGTCCTCTAACATCGCCTTACGCCTGTCACCAAAGCCCGGCGCCTTCACCGCCGCAACCTTTAAACCACCACGCAACTTATTGACAACCAACGTCGCCAACGCCTCGCCCTCAAC
Organism: Alphaproteobacteria bacterium GM7ARS4; assembly: GCA_014332745.1. NCBI lineage: Bacteria > Pseudomonadati > Pseudomonadota > Alphaproteobacteria > Alphaproteobacteria bacterium GM7ARS4. Next base: position 100,566 of record JACONL010000001.1, read on the forward strand.
ATCCTCGGCTATGACAAGCAACGAACGGGACGATTGAACAACCGCCTCCAAAATAGGCAACATGCTCTGCAAATTCGATAACTTGCTCTCATGCAACAAAATGTAAGGCTTGTCCATCTCCGTCAACATCTTGTCCGCATTCGTGATGAAATAAGGCGAAATATAGCCACGGTCAAATTGCATGCCCTCCACAACATCCAACTCCGTCTCTATCCCCTTCGACTCCTCTACCGTGATGACACCCTCCTTGCCAACACGCTCCATCGCCTCGGCTATCTTATTGCCTATGGACTCCTCGCCATTGGCAGAAATCGTCCCTATCTGAGCAATCTCCTCATTCGTGTCAACACGCTTCGCCTTGCCCTTTAAAACATCAAGAACACGCTCCACCGCTAAATCAATGCCACGCTTTAAATCCATAGGATTCATCCCCGCCGCCACAGACTTGATGCCCTCGCGCAAAATGCTTTGCGCTAACACCGTCGCCGTCGTCGTGCCATCGCCCGCCGTGTCAGACGCCTTGCTCGCAACCTCACGCAACATCTGAGCCCCCATATTCTCAAACTTGTCACCAAGCTCTATCTCCTTGGCCACCGTCACGCCATCCTTTGTGATACGCGGCGCCCCAAAGGAACGGTCTATCACCACATTGCGCCCCTTCGGACCCAATGTCACCTTGACCGCATCCGCCAATATGTCCGCACCCTTCACTAAACGGCCACGGGCATCTTCACTGAAACGAACTTCTTTACTCGCCATTGTTGTATTCTCCTCCTACAGACTATGCAGTTTTCTTTTCTTGCTCAATGATCCCCAACACATCAGACTCCTTCATAATCAATAGCTCCTCGCCATCAATCTTGACCTCTGTGCCAGACCATTTCCCAAACAATATCCGGTCGCCCTTCTTCACATTCAAAGGAACCCTCTTGCCATCATCACGAACCTCCCCATCACCCACCGCAATAATCTCACCCTCACTGGGCTTCTCCTTCGCCGTGTCCGGAATGATAATGCCACCCTTTGTCTTCTCGTCACCCTCGATACGACGAACCAACACCCTGTCATGTAACGGTTTGAATTTCATCCATCCTCCTCACATCTTATGATTCATAGAGACCTCGTGTTAGCAGACACACGCCATAACCGATAAAATTTAGCAGTCTAGAGCGAGAGTGCTAACCTTGCCCCTTAACTAGGACATAGACAAAAACCTGTCAAGAAAAAATATCAAGAAAATCTCGAGCCCGTCATAGGACTCATGACTCATGCCAATGTCTCCCGCCTCACGTCACCCACTTTCCTACAATCTCTTCTATGTCAGCATAATGTTGGGCACACCGAGTGCCCGTCATCCCCTTTAATGCCTCCATGCTGGTCTCAACGTTCTTTTGGATTTTATCGTCAAGACGCTCTTTCGTGGACGACATGAGAAGATTCCTCACCTTTACAAACATATCCTCCCCGAACCATTCCTTGAATTTTTTTTGTTCATCCTTGTCGAAACGCCCATCCATAGCAATTTTTTGCACAATCATCCAGAGCTTTATGTCATCTTTCACTTGAGTAATATGTTGACGAACAGCCTTTTCTACAAAGGGGTCGAGCTCCTTTTTCACTTTTTCATCGAGTGTGTCCATCTCACCGCTCCTCTCCATCACGGGATAATCCTTCCATGCATGCACTGTGGAAAACCATAAAAGGGCGCGACATCTTATCACCATAGGAGGATGTGTCGTGGTGAGTGCCTCGCTGTCATAAGGCTTCTCTATTTTCTTTGCTTGGGCAATGAAGTGAGGCACATCATAGTGTAGATGGCGGTCACCCAACCCAGAAACGGTTTTCATAATAGCGCGCATGGCTGTGTTGAGGTTTTGCGCTGCCACAAGCCCCAGACGGTCGGCTGATATTTCTTGCGCCCTCATCTGAGAAAAAAACACCAAAGAGATGGTATCATCCCGCATAATCCTGTGCATCAGCAAAAAATGCCCCAATTCATGCCCTATAACAAAAGAAAATTCTTCAGCACTGAGAAGATTAACAAGCCCAGAAGAAAATTGGAGAACGCAACGCGCATTGCTGTGAAGGCATGAAGCCTGTATCTCTGGCGATTCCTTAATAAACGCATCAACCTTCTCGCGAGGAATAAACAACCTGTCACAAACGACATTGAGTGTGCGCGCCAACGTCGGCGTCACATGCTCACTTATCAAGAGACTGGAACGCAACAACGTATCCCTCTGCCCCATGACATCGTTGTCCCATGCGCTCAGCGCCTCTCCCTGTCTCTCCCTATCTTCCTTGTAACGAATGACGGACGCATGCCTCTTGGCATCAACATAATCACTTCCCATACTTCTTACGCGCCTTGCCAAGGTCATCAAGCATTCTTTGGGCATGCGCTCGCTCCTCTGGTGATGAGAGGGTGGAAAGACGGCCATTCCATTTTGCATGCTCGCGCTTGATATGCGCCATGATTTTATCATGCCCCCACTGAGGGTCTATCCCTACCCTGTCCTCAAGAGAGAGCTCTCCGCCTGAGAGGTCAAGAGAGCCCGCACCAATCATTTTTATATCCCGTATTGCCTCAAGCTTTTTGGTATCAAGGTCCACGCCCTTCTCTATGAAACGCACCAGCGCCATCTCTTCTTTGGCAATCTTGCCATCGGCCGTCATGATGTCATAGACGAGCTCTACCATATCATACATGGCCTTTTTCTCACCAATGTCCCGTAAACGGCTTAAGAGGCGGGAAAGGCGCGCCTGTTGACGACTTTGCAAACCTGCTGTGACATCCCGTGTGGCGTCTTCATACCCCTCTTGCAATGCCTTCCTATAGAGCGCCTTGAGACTCTTCTTCTTGTCCTCGGAATAACCCTCTACGGCTTTGTTCGCCCATGCGCGTATCACGTCCTTCTCTCGTTCGTGCAATTCACCATCTGCCATCGCCACCTCAACGGCAATTTTGATGGAGATGGCTTGCGCCTCCTCCCTGTCTCTCATCGCTTCCTTATAGCCTTTGTCGGTAAAGACATGGTGAAAGCTGATGTCCTTCTGCCACAATACAGCATCCTCGTTGAGGACATGACCAGCTATTATCTTCATATCATCCTGCCAATCCACAAGGCGCACCCGCACAACGAGGTCGCAAGCACCACCATAGGGAGGGTGCAAAATCATCGGGACGACAGCCCCGATGGTGACCCAATCCCTTACCACCATGCCTTCCGTGACACGACCAACGCGACGTTTCATGTGATACACATGGGTTAAATCCTCTTGGAAAGCATCGACCATAGAAAAAACGGGGGCAAGCGCGCCCGATGAGTCCTCAGCAAACACCGAGAACACGAATCCCACCTCCTTTGGTTCATCGCCGACGGGAAAAACGCCCCTGAATTGAATTTTCTTGACGATGGGTGAGTCTGCCTCACTGAACAGCCTGTCGTCAGCGATGCGTAATCTGGATAATAGGAGGTCAAGTATGCCCATATTCTACTCGACGATGATGCCACCGGTATCGCTCCCAAGCTTTAGGTCAACGGTCTTCTCCTTTCCCGTCGCCACATCGACAAAAGAGCAATGCATGATTTGATTGCTATCATAACTGTAGGTCACCTTAATCTCTTGACCCGACGGTCTATCGGGAGGAAGGGGCATAGACCCTTCATGGATAATCTCCAAATTACGAAGACCCTCCTCCTTTATGACAGACTGCGTGACGCGACAGTCCACACTCGTTTGCCCGTCTGACACCGTATAGTAAGACTTTGTGACGGAACAGGGAATCTGGTCGTTCTTGTTGATGAGAATGTCGTTACATGGCTCTGGACGACCTAACTCACCAGCCCGCAAGGCCAGCGTGCCATAATAGTGATTCGCCACCTCTTTAATCTTACCCTTGAGTGCTTGTCGCTGGGCGGACGTTAGGTCTTCTGGTCTATCGCTCTTATAGGCAGCGTAGAAAGCGGCACCAAGGGCAACGACCTCATCCACATTTTTCTCAGCAATGGGTTTTTTCCCAAAAACACGTTCGACACTTGCCACAATACAGGGGATGCGGGTGCTTCCCCCCATGCTTGCGGTGTCATGACAGCGTGCCCTTCGATGACAACATGACGCTTGCGATACAAAAACAAAAACAGCACAAGGATAAGCATGAGAACGACAGAAAGCGCCATAGAAGCCCACATCAGCCAGAGGGGTATATCGGGCTCACTATCAGTAGGAGTCGAAGGGAGTGTCTCATTCATCTCTTGATGGAAGGGCGCACTCACGGGCTCGCTATCGGCAGGAATCGAAGGGGATGTCTCATCACCCTCGTTGCTTGGGACTCTCTTTTGTCCCTCGTCCATCATCTCAGGCGATGGCGGGTCGCTCATGACCCCCGCACAGGCATAAGCAAGCACGGCGACGCCCAACGTCATGATAAAAGGACGCACAAGAAACATGACACACAACCCTATCAACATCCCTACGAGTCTTGCAACTCGTCAACCCGTTGTAAGGTGCTTTTTGTGTCTGTCTATAAAAAATGTTTATGGCGAGGGCAGGCAGTAACGCAACCACGCCTTTGTGAGGGTCTCTTGCACCTTGTTCTGTTCCAAACGCCCATGAAGACATGTGAAATCAACCTTGTCCAACGGTTGGTCTTGATTAAAGCACGAATAAACAATGTCCTCCTTGCCTGTCTTCGAATCCCTGTGAACCTGAAGGCATTGAGCGCAAATCTCTTTCATCATACATTGCATGGGCGAATTGATACTCCCTATCGCCACATGGGACGCCTTCATATAAGGCTTTAAAACGCCATGGCGCGCCTGTTTCACCGCCGCCATCATCCCGTCCGACCCTATGACAATGACCCTATCCACCTCTGACAAAGGCATCATCTCCCCAGACGACTCACCCCCTTGTCCAGCAAGACGCCCCTCACCATAGGCATGCAACGCTTCCACGATGTTGCCTACATACGATAAATCCTGAGGACGCCCAGCCTCAAAACCCGGCCCTTCATCACAACACCATACAATCTTATCCGCTGCACGCTCTATCACATCCACCTTGTAACGATCATGCATGCGGCGATAACCCGCAAAATATAAAACCTTCGAGCCTTGCTGACGCAACCCTTCCCCTATGGAAAAAAGAACGGCATTGCCTAACCCGCCACCCACCAAGAGAACGCTCTCACCCCCCGCTAACTCGGTAGGACTCCCCGTCGGCCCCATCAGCACCACAGGCTCATGGGGACGCAAAAAACGGCACAAATCAGACGAACCACCCATCTCTAAAACAATGGTCGATAGCAAGCCTTTCTCCTTATCCACCCACGCCCCCGTCAACGCTAACCCCTCCATGCCTAAACATGTCCCACGACGGCGCATGGCATGGGACTCATAGTTTTGAAAACGGAAAAATTGGCCAGGGCGGAAATGTGTCGCCGCCGCACGCGCCTCTAACACAACTTCCACAATCTTTGGCGCTAACACCTCCACCGACACCACACGCACACGCCACAGACTATTGAGCCTCGCACATAAGGATTGCCAAACTGACCAATCATGGCGCGCACCTAAACGCTTTTGCGCCATCAATGTGGTAATCTCCCCATAGCCTTGCTTCGCACTCGCCATCGCACGCACCACATTGCCAGCATAGGACGGATGTAAATCGCCAAAAAAACTTATCCCTCGCCCTTCATCGTCAATGGACGCCATCACATAGACTTTGTTCGGCTTCGCATGACCCTGAGGCGATACCTTCTTGCCATCCAAAGAGAGCGCTTGGAAAAAACCACGCTCCTCCAAAGAAAAGAGGCCTTGCTCCTCACGCGCCAGCACGACATTGGGCTTTGTCCCCGCCGCTACCAAAATCGAACGCGCCTTCAATACCCTCTCCTCACCATCCGCCCCCTTCACACGCAAGCCACACGCATGCCCATCCTTATCCACCTCCACCGCCAAGGGCACGTGATGGTCTAAAATATGAATGCCTTCTTCAACAGCTTTGCGCACCTCCTCATGGTTGAGACGATAGCTCGGCGCTTCTGCCAAAGAACGCCTATACACCATAGACACGCCACCCCATGTATCGATCCACGTCTTGATGTCAACGTCCCTGCCTTCCTCACGGGCGCGCGCCTCCTCCTCACACAAAATCCTGCCATGCTCTAGCCATACACGCGCCGTCTCGCGCTCGTAGCCCTCAGCAAAGAGTGCCTCCATACCACCCACAACGCCTTCATCGCACAACACGCGAAAACGACGCCAAAAACGCTTCACCTGCACACCATAATACGCCATCGCCTCCGTTGCCGTATCCACCGCCGTCAAACCACCCCCTATCACCACCACAGGCAACGATAATTGTAAATTCGAAAGGCTATCCTCACGCGCCGCCCCCGTCAATTGCAACGCCATCAAAAAATCTGACGCCTGACGAACGCCAAACGCTAACTTATTCGGCATATCAATCACCGTCGGCTTGCCCGCCCCCGCACAAAGAGCAATATGGTCAAAGCCTAAATCCCACGCATCCGCCACCGATAACGTGCTCCCAAAACGAACACCACCAAATAACGCCACATGGCGACGCCTCTCCAGCAATAAACGCAACACAAGCAAAAAATTCTTGTTCCAACGCACCGTGATGCCATATTCGGCAACGCCACCAAAACCCGCACCAATACGCGACTCCAATGGCTCGTATAACGATGTGATGTCCTCTATCGGCTCAAACGCCCCATGAACACCCGCACTATCCACGCCACATAATGACGCAGGCAACGGCTCGAGCTTCAAACCATCCACAACAACAACGCCATGCCCATCATTCGCTAAATGGTGCGCCAATGTATATCCAGCAGGACCCAAACCCACCACCAACACATGACGACCACTATAGGGACGAGCATAGGGACGCCCCACATTAAGAGGATTCCAACGAGTCAAAACGCTGTAAATCTCAAAACCCCACGGCAAAGATAAAACATCCCTCAAAACACGCGTCTCCACCTGCGGAATATCAACAGGCTCCTGCTTCTGGTAGATACACGCCTTCATACAATCATTACAAATGCGGTGACCCGTCCCCGCCACCATCGGATTATCCACAACAACCATCGCCAACGCACCAATGACAAGGCCCTGCCCCTTCAGCATGTTCATCTCCGATATTTTCTCGCCCAAAGGACAGCCTGTCAGAGGCTCGCCAAAAACATTCTGCCTGAAACCAGAGCCATCACGCACATCACGAAACCCCTTCGAACAGGAATCTTTGCCTTGCTTATGGCAGTAAATGCAATAGTGGGCATGGCTCAAAGCCTTCTCCAGCGTCATGCCCTCGTCGGTAAGCCCAAAGCCTTCGCGCTGACGCCTATGCGCCGCAACACCCTGACGCATCGACGTACCATTCACCATAGACGCCTCCAATGCCACCAAATGGGAAAAGTCTAAGCGGTGAGGATGCCAAAAAAGAGCGCTCTCACGATGTTCCTGTCGGCCATCACACGTCAAGCACGCCCACGCCGCATAACGCAACGCCTCCTCTAACAAAACGCCATGAGACGCTTCATCCTCGCACCACGCCATGACATGAGTCGAAAAAGACATGTCACACATATCTTCGCCAAAAGCTTGCGCTAAAACGCCACGCCCCCTCTCCCCGTCATAGTCCGCTACATCCTCCGCCTTGCCATAAGCCTTCAACGCACGTCTCTGCACAAACAGACGGCGACAGCGATGAATGGGGTCGCTTACCCCATGACGCACACGCAACGACTCCACAGCCTCCTCAATGGAAAATAAAGACGCTATGAAATCCTCAAGATGGGGCGCAAGGGCAAGCAAAAGTGACGACTCGTCCTCCAAAGAACCCCCACGAGACACAATGCGACGCGCCGCACAGAGACCATCCCTCAACCCCTTGTCCCTCGACTCTAAAAAAACCAAGAAACAATCATCCAAATCCTTAAGACGCCCATGGTCATACAAGTCATGGAACGTCATACCAAAACCTAGCGTTTTCCTCACAGACTCATCCATCCTCACACAAACACCCTAAAGAACGCCACGCTCTAAGACAAAATTGTCAGCAACGTAACCCATCAGGCGAGAAACAGACTCCCCCAAATTAAGGTCAAGGGTGTCAATGATTAAATCTGGCTCCAAAGGCACTTCATAAGGCGCCGACACGCCAGAAAACATGGGAATGACACCCTTACGCGCCTTCTTATACAAACCCTTAGGGTCACGCGCCTCACATGTCTCCACATCCGCCTTGATATAAACCTCACGGAAATACGAACCGCATACTTTCGCCGCTAACAACCTGTCATCACGATAGGGAGAAATGAAAGCCGCAATGACAATGAACCCCGCATCACACATCAACGCCGCCACCTCGCTCACACGGCGAATGTTCTCCGCCCTATCCTCAGGCGTGAACCCTAAATCCTTATTCAAACCATAACGGACATTATCACCATCCAAAACGTAAACCTGATAACCCTTCAAAAATAAACGCCGCTCCGCATCAATGGCAATGGTGCTCTTGCCCGCCCCCGATAACCCCGTGAGCCATATCACACCGCCCTTATGGTGATTACGCACCGCCCTATGCTCTGACGTCACACGATGTTCTACCTTGTAGATATGGCGGTCACCGCCATGCAACGCCTCTTGCGGCGTCATGACATGGACATCATCCAAACGAATAATGCCCCCACCAGCAATGTGATAGCCATCACGCAAGACAAAACGCCCAGAAAGAGGATGCGCCTGATGGTCATCCAACGCCATCAACTCACGAGAACGCAACGTCACCTCCGCGACGCTGTTGTACGGCACCATCATATGACGCCCTTCATGACGAGACGCTAAATCATCCGTATCGATCACACGCGAGACATCCGATAACTCCACAGAATACTCAGCTGTCCCAACACGCATCCTATACGTCTTGCCCTGCACAAGAGGCTTCTTCGACAGCCAAAAAACATCCGCCTTAAACGCATGGGTGTAGCCCGGCGGCTCACGCCTTAAACTGCCCACCATCCCGCGCTCAACAAAAAGCTGCTCACGCAACGTCACACCCACAGACTCGCCACTCCCCGCCCCCTGTATCGACTGAGTCGACGGCAATTGCGGCCAATGCTCAAAAGACGCCACCTCACCCTCTAAACCCACAGGCGAAAAGAGAAGCTTGTCCCCACAGCGCATCGTCCCCCCCTCGATACGACCGACAATGATACGACGCTCGTCAAACTTATAGACATCCTGCACATGAAAGCGCAAAGGAAGATCCTCGGCCGGCGGAGTCGCCTCCAATGAATCTAAGGCATCAATAAAAACCCTGCCCCTATACCAAGCCATATTATCAGAAGCACGCGTCATATGGTCGCCATGCTGAGCTGACACAGGAACAATATGCTTCGCCACCAACCCCAACGTCTTCACATAGTCCTTAATCTCAGCGGCAACCTCGACAAAACGACTCTCTTCATAAGCAACCTTGTCCATCTTATTGACGACAATGACGAGCTGCTTAATCCCCAACATATGAACAAGATAGGCATGACGGCGAGATTGCTCACGCAAACCCTCCGCCGCATCGATAAGAAGAACAACAGCATCCGCCGACGCCGCCCCCGTAATCATGTTCTTCAAAAACTCACGATGACCAGGCGCATCAATAATGACATAGGGACGAACCGCACTCTTAAACCATATCTGAGTCGTGTCGATGGTGATCCCTTGGTCTCGCTCAGCCTGAAGAGAATCCGTCAAAAATGCCCACTCAAAGGGCATCGAACGCCGACGACACATCTCTTGTATCGCTTCATAACGCCCCTCAGGCAATGACTTCGTCTCGTAAAACAAACGCCCCACAAGAGTCGACTTCCCATGGTCCACATGACCCACCATGACGACGCGCAAAGGACGAACACCCGCCCCAAAAGAAGACACACCGACATTCTCTAGGCTCTTTTCTTCTCTGCTCGCTCTCATCCTGTTCTCTTGTCCTTGTTCATCGCCATCGCCCCCCTCCCTCTTATCATTTTCTTATCATCTGTTGACAAGATTTTTTAACCCCACGCACACCATGCTCACAACACGCTACATATACCCATCAGCACGCAAACGCTCAAAGGCATCCTCACGCTCATGGTCCATCGCCCTGCCAGCCCTCTCCGAAACCTTCGTCGTCTCCAATTCGGCAATAATCTCCTTCACCGTCTTGGCATCGCTGTCTATGGGATGGGTAATGTCCTTATCCCCTAAAGAACGATAACGCTTGCCTTTCTTGCTGAAATATAAATCAACAACGGGAATCGACTCGCGCTCGATATAACGCCATATATCCACCTCGCTCCAACTCAATAAAGGATGAACGCGCACATGGGTGTTCGGAGAAAAGGACGTATTATACTGCCCCCAAAACTCAGGCGGCTGGTCACGAATGTCCCACGCCCCGCTCTCACCACGAGGAGAGAAAAAACGCTCCTTAGCACGAGTCGCCTGTTCATCACGCCTAATCCCTAAAATCAACCCTTGATAACCCTTCTCACGCACAATGTTCTTTAACCCTTCCGTCTTGCGGGCTGCTGAACGCGCCGCCGGCGTCAATGTGTCGTCTATCGTCCCCAAGTCCGGACAAAGACCGCGCACAAGGTCCAATTTCCACGTCTTCGCATAGGTGTCACGAAAAGCATACATCTCCTTAAACTTCTTGCCCGTATCCACATGCACCGCCGGGAAAGGCACACGCCCAAAAAACGCCTTCTTCGCAAGCCATATCATCACATTAGAATCCTTGCCTAAAGACCACAAAATGGCAAGACGCTCAAAGGCATGATACGCCTCACGCAAAATATAAATACTCTCGTCCTCGAGACGCTTCAGCATATCCATCCCAACACTCACAGCTCTTCCTTGCGCGCCTGCATCCACGACGCATGGTGAATGCCACACTCCGTCTTCGCCTTGTCCGCCCAACGACCCGCCCGAGGATTGTCAATAGCCTCCGCCCTATGCGTGCAATGATAACACCCTATGGACGGATAGCCCTTCCCCACCAAAGGATGAAGAGGCAAACCACGCTCCTCAAACCTCTTATGAATACGCTCCAACGACCAATGCGCCAAAGGGTTAATCTTGACCATACCACCCACATACTCTATCGTCTGCAAACGAAGACGCAAATCGCCATGAAAACGCTTACGACCCGTAATCCACGCCTTATAGGCATGCTCCTCAAACACACGGCGCAAAGGCTCAACCTTCCTGATATGACAGCACCTATCGGCATCGCGCTGCCATAAATCACCCGCCTTATCTTCCGCCGAGAGACGCTCTTCAGAAGGCATGCACAACTGGACGTTACGCAAACCTAAATGGGCTTGAACGACATGGACATAGTTATACGTCTCCTCAAATAATTTGCCCGTATCCAAAAAAATCACAGGTAAATCCTTATCCACATTCGCAACCATATCCAAAAGCACAGCCGACTCCGCCCCAAAAGACGACGTCGCCATGATCGAGCCCGCAAAAGCACCCTCTATCATGACCTCCAACAATGCCTCGCCTTCTAAATCCCCATAACGCGCACATAATGAAGACGTATAAGACTCTAAAGACTCCTCAGCACCAAGCTCACGCACAACCACTTCATCACCCACAAAAGAACCCCTCATCACCTTACCCTTATCATCACATCACTTCAACCTATTGACGACAAAACCCCCTCCACCCTCACGTCATACGAACGTAAGGGAAAAAAATATATATGTCAATCACATTGTAGAATAATTATATTCTACAATAAAAACATGGGAAATATGAGCCTTCCCACAAAATAGCTCTAGACATCATGGCATCATAAAAATAATGTAGGAGCATAAAGGAGGGTGTTTCTTTGCTTGACTCCATGCCAGCACGGGATGGATAACCCTTTGATACGCCGACCATCATGACATCAGATTTTTCACGCACAAAGGAAGAAAGGCGACAGGTAGGGGGATGGCTCTTCATCTGTTGCCTTCTCATCGTCTTCATGGTCGCCATTGGGGGCTATACCCGATTAAGTGGCGCTGGACTCTCTATCACCACATGGCAACCCATCACAGGGATTATCCCTCCTCTCAACGAACAGGCGTGGCATGAGTCTCTCGAAGCCTATAAGACAACCCCGCATTACCAAGACAATCCCGTCTCTCTTGATGCGTTCAAAGACATTTATTGGGTTGAGTATACCCATAGAATGATGGGACGGCTTATCGGTGCCGTCTTTCTTCTCCCCCTGCTCTGGTTTGCGTTTCAGCGTTACTTTTCTCGCCAGTGGCTCATGTTTTTCTTCATGCTCTTGGCGCTCGGTGGCGGGCAAGCCTATATCGGTTGGTTCATGGTCCAGAGCGGGTTGATAGACCAACCCTTTGTGAGTCCCTATCGCCTTGCCCTCCATCTGAGTATGGCGCTCATCCTCTATGGGGCGCTCCTGTGGGCAAGCTTGCGCTGGTGGTTCTATGATGGCTTTCACAAGAGCTTTTACGGAGATGAAAAACCCCCCGAATATGATATCGCGCTCTCAATGCATTGGCATAGTTATGGTGCTTTTCTCCTGCTCTTTGCAACAATGTTTGTCGGCGCGCTGGTGGCTGGCTATAAGGCGGGGCTTCTCTATCCCACCTATCCCCTCATGGATGGTCGTCTCTTGCCACCATTAGAGGGAACGCTACCGTGGTATCACGCCATCATCCTCGAACCCGCTGCCATACAATGGACTCACCGCCTGTTGAGCCTCCTCACCTTTATCACCATCATGGCATGGGTCGCACGCATTGAGACATATGATGTCAAGCCAGCACCCCTATGTTGGGGCGCCCGTATTGTCAGCATGCTCCTCGTCATTCAATTTACCCTTGGTATCGCCACTCTCCTCTTAGGCGTGCCTACGTCCCTCGCCCTCGCCCACCAATTGACGGGTATCCTGCTCTTTTCTGCCCTTCTTATCACCTTGACGATGATGGCCGATTACAAAAGACGATTCCTCGAAGCAACACTCTCCATCCATGGCATCAGTAGCCTCGCCGCACGCTCCTCCGTCACACGATAATGTCCACAACCCTCCATAACGCCATCATCACAAAGATAGGACAAGAGCACCCATGAATGTGAATGCCGTCACCATGCCCTCAAGAGACTCCTCGTCCCACCAACTCTTTATCACATGGTGTCTGTTGGTGAGCCTCTACACGTTCATCCTCTATATCGTCTGGGATGTCGGCGTCTTGACCCGCCTCTATCTTATCGATAAGAGCTTCCTCTCCATCATCATCAGTATCCTCTTTTTTGCTACCACGCTCCATTGTGGCATACACAGCTTCCACACCGCACAGCAACTGCACCAAGCACGGACCATCGAAACCTATCTCGCCCATCATCCCCACCAAGCCATTCTCTACCAACAAGGCACGCTCGCATGGCACGCCCAAGACGGCCAAGCCCCACCCCTTCACACCCATAAAACCCTCCATAACTACCTACGCGATACCATCCTCCAACGAAAACAAGACTATCATGACAGCATATCCTCCCATGACATGACAGAGCGCTATCTCCAACCCCTCTACGACCATGCCGAACATGGATGGTTTATGGCCGATGTCATGATCAAATTGGGGCTTCTTGGCACCGTCGTCGGATTTATCATCATGCTGAGCACCATCACACGCATCGACTCCCTCGATATTGACACAGTGCGCATGCTCCTCGTCACCATGGGAACAGGCATGGCGACAGCACTCTACACAACGTTGGTGGGACTCATCTGCGCGCTCCTCGTTATCTTTCAATATCGACCCCTCGATAAAGGTGGACAGAGTCTCGCACACCATATGTGCCGTATCGCCCTCCTCAATCCCTCCTCAACCCCCTCGCAACCCACGCCCTCGCAACCCAAGAATAGGTAACGACACGCCCCATGCCGTCCCGCATACACAGCAAAGCGCGCACAGACCCGTTCACCGACCTCTTATTTAATGCTCTTATTGGCGTCACCTTCCTCTTTATGATCGCCGTCATTTTCATCAACCCTATCAGCAAAACAGGCAATGTTGTCGTCAAAGCCGAATATATCATCACCATTACGTGGGAAGACTTTAGCCCCGATGATATTGATCTCTGGGTCGAGTCACCCCAAGGCGATACCGTGTGGTTTCGCAATGATGAAGCAGGACTCCTCCATCTCGATAGGGATGACCGCGGCTCCCTCAACGATACACTCCTCATCAACGGACAAGAGGTGAAAAATCCCCTCAATCAAGAAATCGTCACCTTACGCGGCATTGTCCCAGGGCAATATGTCGTCAATATCCACTATTACGCCACCCAAACCTATAAACCCGTTGATGTCAAAGTCAAACTGGAACGCGTCAATCCTCAACTCACCGTCCTCTATTATAAAGAACTCACACTCAAGGAGGCAGGCGAAGAAAAAACAGCCCTCAGATTTAACCTCAGCGCCAACGGAAGAGTCTCCAATATCAATACGCTTCCTAAACAATTGGTCACAGGGTCACCTCGCCCAAGTCCGACTCCGTAGGAAGAAGACTCTGAAGCCACCACCCCATGCCATAACTGACGCCAGCCATGATACATTGCGATACCACGACAACGCCTAAGCCACGCACAACGCCTAGACGCTCACCCTCCTTGTCCTTAAGAAGAAAGCCATAGGAAAGCACAGCAACAGCAAACGGCACGAATGGCGCAACGTAAGAACGTAAAGACTCGTGAAAAACAATCACCCCATCCCACCATGACGATAATGACGAGACGTCATCGATGCCCCACCTGACGAGATAAAACCATAGAATCGAACTGACAAACCATGTGACAAAAAATGCCCGCCATGCTTGGAAAAAAGGAGGCATAAAACGCAACAATAAGAGCGAAGACCACTGAATAAGCCACGCCCCAAGCACCGATATCAGCGATAAAGGAAGCAACATCACCACCAAAAAAATGATGAACAAAAAAGAAATCAACGTATCCACAAGATCCATGCCATACTCCGCCTATGAGCCCCTATGGGCTGGCTTCCGAACATGTGGCATGCGCTTTCGAAAAAACCCATATATGCTACAGGTCAAGAGGGCATGCCACAGGTCACTGGCTCTGGTATATCACAAAATTTTGCTCGAACAGAAGGCATTTCATATGGCAGGCTGTAACCAAGACCATGGATAACGTCCCAATCCCTCCGCACCATGCATGATACATTCACCTCCATCCTCATTCTCTCTATCAGCTATACCCTTGTCGCATGTGTGCTCGTCATCATCCACATGCGCACATCGCTCCATTGGGGCATCAAGTCGTCACTCACCCTTGGCATGGCGCTCTTTTACATCATGCACTATTACGGCTTGAAACAACTGCCGGGCTGGCCAAGCCACGAAGAGCTGCCCAGTGAATTTCGCCTCGTCGCCGCCCAAATCTATGAGCCGAATCCCATTACACAACATCCAGGCCATATTTATCTATGGGTCAGTTCCATGCATGACGATATTGGACTCAGCACACCTCAAGCCTTTGTCCTCGACTATAATGGCACACTCCATACCAACATCAATCAAGCCCTCAACCGCATGAAAAGTGGGAAACCCCAACTGGGAACAACCAGTGAGAATGAGACACAACGCAATAAACAGACGACAAGGCGCGACATGACGTCTGTGGCCGATATGAAAATCACTTTTGAAGATTTGCCATCCCGCCTTCTCCCCGAAAAGTGACGCTCCGCCTATGTCGCGCCTCTTCTATGTTGTCCTTATTGGCTTGTTGCCCGCATGTGAGCAAAACGCCCATGTGTCATATTTTCCCCTCTCCCCCGGACAGATATGGCAGTATGACATCACCCTCAAACCTGGTTATGAAGTCGAAGAGCATATGGTGAGCATAAGACGTAGCCTCACCCCCGTCACCCTCACCCAAAGAGAACGAGAGACATGGCAAAGCGCGCCTCTCGAAATCACCTATGAAAACATCACCCCCATACAGCACGAAAATGATACCTTGTACTACTACCGCCACAATGAGGAAGGAACGCAACGTATCGCCTTTCAAGCCTCTGGAGGAAGTATCGTTCGCTTCGACATGCCACAACGTATTGTCCTCCACGAACCCCTCACACCCGGACACGCATGGGATGTGCCAAGCCAAACCTTTCTCCTTGTGAGACGCCTGCCATCAGACATGGATATGCGGGCGACAGTGCCCTTTGCCATGCGCTATACCATCGACGCGACAGATGTGACGCTACGCCTCCACGGACAACGCTATGACAATGTGTTGCGAGTCCAAGGGGAAGGAAAAACCTCCTTCTTGGGCGAACGCGGTATCGGCACCATCGATGTCCTTATCACAGAGACGAATTGGTATGCGCCCAATGTAGGACTCGTTAAGATGGAACGCACTGAAACGACCTCGTCCCAACTCTTCGGTAAAAACATGTATACGATGGAACTCACCTCCCATCAGCCATAAGCTGTTTCCCTCGTCCTCCCCCGTCCTTTATGGCCGTCTACACCCATATCGATACCCGCGCACTGGCAGGATTTCTTCAACAGTATGCTCTTGCGCCCATCGACCGCTATCGTGGTATCGACCAAGGCATCTCCAACACGAACTACCAGCTGTTCTTTAAGGATAACAGCCGTCTTATTCTCACGCTCTACGAACATGAGAGGCGTATCGCCGTTCGAGATATTCCTTTCTTTCTAGACCTCATGCGCCACCTGAGCCGCCACGGCATCCCATGCCCCGTCCCCATCACAACACGGCAAGGTGAGACACACGCCCACCTCTGTGGCAAGCATGCCGCCCTCACCAGCTTCCTAGACGGACATCCCATCACACACGTCACAGAACGCCATTGTTGGGATATAGGATACCATCTTGCATGCCTCCACAATGTAGGAATGTCGTTCACGCAACAACGTCACAACCCTTTTTCCTTGCAAGGATGGCGCGCCCTTCGAGAGACACTCGACCCGTCCACCCCACACATCCCCATGATTGACGAGACCCTCACCATATGGGAACAGCGCCATGATGACATCATCGCCCTCCCTCAAGGGATTATCCATGGCGATATCTTTCCCGACAATGTCTTCTTCCAAAGAGACAAACTCTCTGGTATCATCGATTTCTATTTCGCATGCACCGATAGCCTCGCCTATGATATTGCCATTGCTATCAACGCATGGTGTTTCCCTTCGCCACAAGATATGCCACAAGATATGAATGTGCGCTATGTGGCATGTTTACTCAACGGATACGAACAACAGCGCCCCCTACAAGACAAGGAAAAACACGCCATGCCCCTTCTCTGTCAGGGAGCAGCCCTCTCCTTCTTGCTGTCGCGTCTCATCGATGAACAGCAATTCGATACGCCCCTCCCCCATAAAAACCCTCAGGAATATGCCGACAAATTGTCATATCATCGCCAAAACCCCCACCCTCTGTCCATCACCCACCAAAGCACGCTATGACACACGATACCAATAGAGACACCCCCATCGACACGCATGTCGGCACGCCCATTGACAAGCCCATCGACAAGCATGTCGTTTCTATCTATACGGATGGCGCATGCTCTGGCAACCCCGGCGTCGGAGGATGGGCAGCATGCCTCCAATATCTTGGGCGACGTAAGTGCATCAGCGGAAGCGTCCCGCACACAACCAATAACCGCATGGAAATGCTCGCCGCTATCAAAGCCCTACAGGCTCTCAAGCGCCGCGCACGCGTCAGTCTCTACAGCGACAGCCGTTACCTACAACAAGGCATTACGACATGGATGCCCGTGTGGAAGAAAAAGGGATGGAAAACATCCGCCAAAACAAAGGTAAAGAATGTCGATATGTGGCAACAGCTCGATAGACTATCCCAAAACCATGACATCACATGGCATTGGGTCAAGGGGCATGCGGACAATGCCCATAACGAGCATGTGGACATGCTGGCAAAAAACGCCATCACCCACCATAAGAGCCTTTCCCCGCACAAGACACCCCCCTAGACACCCTATAGTCCCGCTAAAACCTTCGATGCCTCGGTCTTGTCGAAGGCTGGACCATCGTCATTGAAGAGATGGGTGACAGAACCGCCGTCAATGACAACCGTATAGCGCTTCGAACGCACCCCCAAGCCCATAGCCGTCAGGTCGCATACCATATCGACAGCGCGGGTGAAGTCGCCATTACCATCAGCAATCATATGGATGGTGTCATCGATACCAAGACTCCTTGCCCACTCTTGAAGGACAAAAATATCATTGATCGCCAAACAATAGAATGCCTCAATGCCCTTTTTCTTGAAATCGCCAGCCAATCCCTTGTAGTGAGGGAGCTGGTCATTGCATGTGGGCGTAAAGCCCCCCGGCACGGCAATGAGAAGAGTCTTCTGCGCCTTGAAGAGTGTCTCACTATCGACCTTGTCGGGACCCTGACCGCTCCACCGAAAAACGGAACAGCTGGGAATTTTTTGACCTATGCTTATCATCGTCCTACGTCCTCCAACCCCCTTCGATTCCCCAAGAGCCCCTCCATCACTGAAGACTACCTTGAACAGAAGCATCACGCAAGCTTTTTGTGACGATATCGACAGAGAGAAGCTCAGGAAGGACAATGCCCTCAGGACGCCTAGGGCCAAAGACAACATTGAGAGGCACGCCATAGCGCCCCAAAGACGCCATCCATTGCGCAATATCGGCATCTGGAAGTGTCACATCCCCCTGCTGTGCGATAATCTTGTTACGCACGAATAGAGAGATGATGTCTTCATCGTCAAGGACAAGCAATTTGTTTGCCTTGCATGTCAAACACCAAGCGGCTGTGATGTCCACAAAGACGACATGTCCTTCTGCAACCCGCGCCTGTATCTCTTCAGGCGCAAAGCTCGTCCAATCGATTCCTGCTTGGACCGTCGGGATTTCCTTTTCCGTGGCATATAATCCCCGTTTCGAAAAATCATCATCGATCATCCACGTGGATAAGGCAACAACGCCCATCACCGCGCCATAAAACCACAGGGGGCGACTCGCTCGTTTCCTGTAGATGAAAAAGAGGGCGATAATACCGACCATGGATATGGCAATCAACAGGAGGGAGTCCTGTAAAATCCCCTCAGGTAAAATACTCACAAGCCAGAGGGCGGTGGCGAACAGAGGCAAACTCAATGAGCGGCGGAAATACATAATCCATGGACCCGGGCGTGGCAACCAACGCGCGCCACCACCGGGAAACAGGACGACCAAGAGCCACGGAATGGCAAAACCTGTCCCCAGCATGAGGAACACCATCATAATATCCAACGCATCACCCGCCAGCGCAAACCCCACAGCTGTCCCTAAGAAAGGCGCAGAACAAGGTGTCGCCAACGTCGTCGCTAACACGCCATTGGAGAAATTTTCATAGTGGACGCTATAACGCTTGCCTTCCCCTGCTGGAAGCATGGCGCGCACGAACCGCGGAAGACCTATCTCGAACCATCCTAAGAGGTTACAAGCAAAAATCACCATCACATAGGCCATCACCATAATAAAGATGGGTTGCTGAAAATGGAAACCCCACCCCAGCGACATGCCTAGTTCCTTAAGCGACAAGACGATACCCCCAAGAAGCGCAAAAGAAAAGAGAATGCCTAACACCGATGCGGCAAACCCTTCGCGCACCAATGTCTTGTCATGGCTCGCTGTGGCAATACCAACCAATTTCAAAGACAAGACGGGAAGCACGCATGGCATGAAATTGAGAATGAAGCCACCAAATAAGGCAAAGGCAATGATCGTGAGATAGGCGGATATATCACTCCCCTCGCCTGACTCTTTCACAATGTCCGCCACGGATTTTTGCGCTGGAGGAAAGTAACCGTCAGCGCGACGCCATGTATCGATATTCTGGTGGGTATCAACAATCGTGAGGCGCACGTCACGTTCCCCCAACGGCGGCCCCTTGCTCAAGGATTGACCAGAGACATCCAAGAGAAAAATGGCGACTTTTCTTCCCTCGCGCAATGTCACGTGGGGCTCGGAAAACCATAAGTCGTTTTCCTCTTCGACAAAAATATCAGGGGCGTCAAAAGGTCTCTGAGAGCGCGCAACAACACGTAGCTGCCATGGGGACGTCTCGCTTGCGCCAACAGCATGGATACGCATAGGCGACTCGTCCTCCGACACAGGCACAAGGGAGGCATAATGCGCGATGGCATCAGCATCCCCCGAAGGAAGGACGCCTCGAGGCGTATTGGCAGGGACGTTATCCTCGTCCAGCACCGAGACATGAAGAAACACCGTATCCTCTAAGGGAAGGCATATGTCTCGACACGCCAAATAGCTGATATCGGCTTCTAGTGTGATGGGACGACCAGCCTCACGCATGGTGACCTCGAGGGGAAAGATGACTTCCTTTTCATAGCCAACAGACTGCAAGCCGTATTCTTCATAGCGCGTCGGTGAGGGCCAAAAGAGGGCAATGCTCTCCACATTATCACGTTTTTTCCAACGAACGCGCATAGGCAAGCCCGCATCGCCCGGGTTACGCCAGTAAGTCTTCCACCCGTCATCCAGTAGAAACTTTAAGCCTAAGGTCAATTCCTTTTGCTTTTTGTCAATGTTGAGAGTCTCCGCCACCAAGAACAATTGGGCGGGCTTTTTGAGGGGAAGGCCTCCTCCAGCGATGGGATTGGATGCGACATTGGGAAGAACTGTCATAGGCATAGAGAGCCACAGGACAGCACATAACCACGGCCATACGCTCCAGAAAAGATTTTTTATAGGCATCGTCCCTATCACTCTGTCTTACTTACCAATAACGTAGGGTGAGCGCTCCGATGCCACAAGCGTAAAAGCTCCACATCCACATAGTGCTTGCCATAGGTTTGACCAGAGAGGACGCGGAAGGGTTTTTCATGCTCTCCCATATCGCTGAGGACGGCAAGGGCGCCGAGAAATTCTTCATCTTCCGTATAAGGTGTGACGGTGGCGATAGCAGGGATACCAGCGGCAAGACTTGCCCGCACACCCCGTGGCGTGTCTTCAAAGGCAAGACATGCCTGAGGAGGAAGCCCTAATTCACCCAACGTCCATAGGTAAATATCAGGTGAAGGTTTTTTCGCGCGCACCCTGTCGCCATCTCCTATGATTCGAAAGGCGTCTTTGAGGCGTCCTCCCGCCACCCGACCCATAATCATAGAGACATTTTCCCGTGTGGTGGATGTCGTGATGGCAAGGGTGATGCCTTCGGCGCGACAAGAGAGGACAAGCCTCTCAACCCCAGGTCTGAGGCGTATACCGCTGTTCGACAGCAATTCGGCATAGGCGAGATTCTTTGCTTTATGCACACCATCGATAAAATTGTTAAAATCGGCGCGGCGTTGCACATCCGGGTCGGTGCGCGCGACATAGTGACGAAGGCGTTCTGCGCCCCCGCCAATGGCCAGCAACTCTTTATAGAGCGCCTTATCCCAATGCCACGACACGCCAAACTCTTGAAAGGCGGCATTGAAGGCCTGGCGGTGTAGCTCCTCGCTCGCCACCAATGTCCCATCTACATCAAAAAGAACCGCCGCTAGCTGCATCTGCTCTCTCCTCCTTGAATATCCGTCATCGCATGATGGCGAGAAGAGGCATGGCGGTGAGAGTCCAAAAATGTCTGCAACATCCATGTCGCCGCCATCGCATCAAGGACTCCTGACTCTCGGTGCTTCTTCCATCCTCCCTTGACATGCTGTGGGATAGCGTCTGCCCTGTGGCGTTGTTGCCCATAGCGCTGGTGCCCATAACGCTGTTGTATGGCGCGTTTGGCGGCTTGGGTAGAGAATCGTTCATCACAAAAAAAGACAGGCTTGTGGAAAGATACGCCAAGCTTCTTTCCCCATCGCCGTATGGTCTGACAAGACATTGTTTCCGTCCCATCTAGCGCATGGGGCAAGCCCAACACAAAGCCATAAACATCATGCGACTCTGTGGCGAGACGCACGCCACCATAGAGCATAGGCCATGTGGCAGAGCCAATGGTGGACAAAGGCACAGCCACACGCCAATGGCGGTCACTCAAGGCAAGGCCCGAACGCCGACGCCCGTAATCGATACCCATAAGACGCCCCTCCCCGTATGCCGTCCCCGTCCCGTGTATCCCGTCTATCCCATGTATGCCGTCCTCAGCCCATGCCATCATATCCATCCTTTATCCCATATCCACCCATAACAGCCTTGTGAACCGTTTGCATTCACACATCCTTTCGTCTATACACAACCCTATCCCTGTTCCCATCCCTTCACCTATCGTGTAAGACTCCATAGCATACATACCATGCCTATCGATAAACACATAGTCCAACATATCGCCCAACTGGCGAAATTAGACATAGAGGATAAGGACATCCCCTTTTGGCAGAAGAATTTACAAGGGATTTTTGCATGGATTGCCCAATTGGACGAGGTCGATGGCGACTCCCATGAGCCTCTCTACGGGCTCAGTGACCATGCGATGATCCTCCAAGAAGACATTGTCGCACATCACGTGACGAGGGAGGACATTTTGCGAACAGCGCCCCATACTGAGGACGGGTTTTTTATCGTCCCCGCCAGCATCGACCCTCAGGAATAACCCCACCCCATCGTCTTGTGTCTCTCTCCATGCGTCATATGACTCTCCATGCGGTGTGCGAGCATCTACGCAAAAAAACGTTCAGCGCCCGCGAACTCACAAAGTATTACTACGATAGAATCAAGGAGCGCAAGGAGACGAATGCCTATATCACCCTCTGTGAAGACCATGCCTATCGTCAAGCTGATGCCAGCGATAGGAGACGCGCAAAGGAAAAACAAGACAAGGTGGGCCTGTTAGAAGGCATTCCCTTCGCCATCAAGGATTTATTTTGTAGCAAGGGTATACGCACGACAGCGGCATCGTCTATCCTTGCTGATTTTGTTCCGTCCTATGAGTCCACCGTGACGTCACGCTTATGGCGCTGTGGGGCGATTCTCCTTGGCAAGACGAACATGGATGAATTCGCCATGGGGTCGGCAAGCAATACGGGCTGTTTTGGCGCTGTTGTCAATCCGTGGCACAGCGCATCACATCCCCATAAGGACTTATCTGCTGGTGGTTCTTCTGGTGGCTCGGCGGCGGCGGTGGCGGACGATTTATGCGTGGCGTCCCTTGGCTCTGATACGGGCGGTTCTATCCGACAACCCGCTTCCTTATGTGGCGTTGTCGGCTTGAAACCCAGCTATGGGCGGTGTTCGCGCTATGGCATGGTGGCGTTTGCGTCTTCCCTCGACCAAGCGGGATGTTTCACCCGCTCCGTGCGCGATGCTGGCCTTATCCTACAAGCCATCGGGGGAGTCGACCCACAGGACGCCACATCCTCTCACCATGCCTGTGAGGACATCACCCAAGACATTGGGAAAAACATCGCTTCCTTGCGTGTCGGTATCCCTAAAGAATATCACCATGAGAAAGTGGATAGCGCCATCATCGAGGCTTGGCACAAGGCGATGGACATCCTCAAAGGACAAGGCGCACAGCTGGTCGATGTGTCCCTTCCCCATACGCGCTATGCTCTTCCCGCCTATTACATTATCGCCCCTGCCGAAGCATCGTCCAATCTCGCACGCTATGACGGAATACGCTATGGCATGCGCGCACAAGAGACAGAAGACATAGAGACCCTATACCGAAAGACGCGCTCTCAAGGGTTTGGCGAGGAAGTGCGGCGGCGGCTCATGATAGGGACATACGTGCTCTCAGCGGGCTATTATGATGCCTATTACCTCAAGGCGGCAAAAGTGCGCGCCCGCGTTCAACAGGATTTTGTCGATGTCTTCAAACAAGTGGACGTCCTGCTCACACCCACAACACCCAATGCCGCGTTCCCACTGGATATGAAAGACATGGACGCCATTACCATGTATCTCAATGACATCCTCACCGTGCCTGCAAGCCTCGCTGGCCTGCCCGCTATCTCTGTTCCCATAAGTTATAACAAAGAACGACTCCCTCTGGGCGTCCATGTCATCAGCCGCCGCTTTGACGAGAGGACTCTCCTTCGTCTTGCCCATGTGCTAGAACAAGAATGCGATGACACGTTCACTCCCGCCATGCCATCATAATGTTGTGGCGTAAGAACAGACAGACATCATCGCCTCTGCACCCTATCAGTAAGGCATCGACGACTCCCTTTTTTCTCAATGTCAGCCCTCTTCACACGCTCTATGGAGAGAGCTATGGCGCTATCGAAGGCGGCACGCCCGCCCTCTTTCTCCATGGGGGGCCCGGCAGCGGTTGCCATCACGGACAGAAAGCCCTTTTTGACCCCAAGACATGGCGCGTCATCTTCTTCGACCAACGAGGAAGCGGGAAAAGCACACCAAAAACATCCATCGAAGAGAATACAACACCCCTCTTGATTGAGGATATCGAAGCGATACGGGAGCATTGGGCCATCGAGTCATGGGTTGTCGTTGGTGGCTCGTGGGGCGCGACCCTCGCCCTTGCCTACGCCCGCGCCTATCCCCACAGAGTGCGCGGGATGGTCTTACGCGGGACATTCCTTGCGCGCCCTGAAGACACGCAATGGGCTTTCTACGACGCGCCTCAACTCTTTCGACCCGACTTATGGGAGCAATTATGCGCACTCACACACTCCCAGACGCCCATCGAAAAACTCATGGATGACCTGTCCCATGACGACCCAGCAATCCACCAATATGCCGCCAGACTATGGGGATGGTGCGAACAAAGCCTCGCCCTCCTCAACCCACAAACAACGACATTGCCATCGATAAACCCGCAAGAGCCCCTCACAACGCCCGTGCCTAATACGCCCTATATCGAGAGCCACTATATCCGCCATGATTTTTTCCTCAAAGAGACGCCTCTCCTCGCTAACACCGACCCATTACGCCATATGCCTATCATCATGCTCTGTGGACGTTATGACCTCCTCTGCCCGCCACGTTGCTCATACGCCCTCAAAAACGCCATTGGCGACAATTGTCACGTGCGTCTCATCGAAAAGGCAGGACACAGCACCAGCGACAAACCCCTTCAAGATGCCCTCGCCCACGCCATCACAGAAGCATCCCAATGGCCCGTGCCATAACACCAACGCCCGTAACACCAACGCCCATAACACCAACACATGACGTCACGTAAAGCCTTCCGCCCGCCACTCCGCCCTCACCATAGGATGTGTTTCGCCAGCGCCATAACGCCCATGATACATGGCGACCATGTCCCTATCCGCAAGGCGCGCCAAAGCCCAGACCGCCATCGCCCTCACCAAAGGCACAGCATCATCAAGCATCAGCGCCACAGATGAGACCAACGTCCTGTCGCCACTATTGCCGATGGCGATCAATACGTTACGCATAAAACGCGCCCTGCCTGTTCTCACGATAGCCGTGCCTCTAAAATACTGGCGAAAAGAGTCCTCACTGAGGGTCGCGAAAAAAGCAAGGGACTCGTGTTCTCCATGCCACCTGTCGGTGATGGACATCTGATGGGAACGATAGGCAAATTTGTTCCATGGACAGACCGCCAAACAATCATCACAGCCAAAAATGCGATTCCCTATCATGGGACGTAGCGAACGCTCGATCACGCCTTTATGCTCGATGGTGAGATAGGCAATGCACCGATGAACATCCAACCGATGGGGCGACGGAAGAGCATCTGTCGGACATATGTCAAGGCACGCACGACAACGACCACAATGGCCAGCGTGGCGTGTGTCACGCTGTGTCCGCTGACGCGGAATCGACTCTGATGTCCCTAAGTCAAGCGTCGTCATCAGGCATGCCAGAAAGAGCCAAGAGCCATACGCCCTCGACACTAAATGGGTATGCTTGCCTTGCCACCCTATGCCTGCTTGCTGAGCAAGAGGCTTCTCCATCACAGGCGCTGTATCAACACATATCCGCCACGCCCCCCCATAATGGTGCGCCACCCATCGCCCTAGCCCCTTGAGACGTTTCTTGATAAGATGGTGATAGTCACGCCCGCGCGCATAAACGCTGATGACACCCCGACTCTTTTCTTGTAATCCTCGTAGCGGGTCTGCCTGTGGTGTATAGGCAACCCCAAGCATGACAAGCGTCTTGACGTCAGGGAGGCACTGCTGTGGGTTCAAGCGCTGAGAGAGAGTCTCCTGCAACCATGTCATATCGCCACAATTGCCTTGTGCCACAAAGGCGCGCATGTCAGCGCGCACCTGTCGAGACAACACAGGACGGGTGAAACCAATGGCGTCAAAACCATGAGACAAAGCATAAGACACGATGGCATGACGTGTGTTATCGTTATTCTGTGTCTCTTTCGTCCCTGTCATTCTCTATCGCCTTCAGCGCGCCTTTCCATGTCGCAAGCCGTCATTCTCCTCAGCGGAGGCATCGACTCTGCCACGACCCTCGCCATCGCCCAGCAACAAGGATATGCCATGCATGCCCTCTCTTTCCACTATGGACAGAGGCATGCCATCGAATTGACATATGCCAAAAAAATTGCGCATCACGCCCAATGTCCCCACACCATTATCCATATCCACACCGATATTTTTCAGCATACCGCCCTCGTTGACCGCCCCATGCCTCCCCCTCAAGAGACGCCATCCACAGACACCATCCCCGCCACCTATGTGCCAGCCCGCAATAACCTTTTTCTCGCCTATGCGCTCTCTTATGCGGAGTCGCGCGCCATCGATACCCTGTTTCTAGGCGCTAACGCCATCGATTATAGCGGATACCCCGATTGTCGTCCCGCCTTCCTTACATCATGGGAAAAGATGGCGAATCTTGCCACAAAAAGAGGTGTCGACGCCATAGAACAGCAACAACCACCCCCTATTGCCCTCAAAGCGCCTTTGCTCCATATGACAAAAGCCGACATTATCAAAAAAGGGTATGCCTTAGGCGTTGATTATGCCCTCACCCTCAGCTGTTACAACCCCAGCGCCTCTGGCACGCCTTGCATGGTCTGCGACTCATGTCGGTGGCGCGCAAAAGGCTTTGCCGACAGCGCTATGGACGACCCCGCCCTGAAAGGATAACGTAAGGATAACGTAGGGATAGCATAAGGATAACATGGCGTCCCAAACGACCAGCAAGCGACAGCTCACCCTCATGCCCTATCATGTCCACGAGATCTACCCATCAAAGCAAGGCGAAGGCATGCATAGTGGCACGCCATGTGTCTTCTGCCGATTTCGAGGGTGCAACCTATGGTCTGGCGTGGAAAAAGACCGACAGCGCGCCATATGCCGATGGTGCGATACCCAATTTGTGGGCGCTTATGGGCCAAGGGGAGGAACATTCGCCAGCAGTGAAAGCCTTGCGCGCACACTCCTCGATTGCTGGCACCATCACCCCTATCGTCCACAGACAGCGCACACGCCAAACGCACGCCCCTTTATCATCCTCACAGGAGGCGAACCAAGCCTCCAACTGGACGCCGCCCTCATCCATAGCCTCCATAAGCACCATTGCCATATTGCCATCGAAACCAATGGCACACGCCCCATCACCCTCCCCATCGATTGGATATGTGTCAGCCCTAAAGCCCATACGACCATCGCACAAAAAAAAGGCCACGAACTGAAAGTCGTCATGCCACAACATACCATCACACGCCACACGTTAAGTATGATGGCACAATGGGACTTTCAGCATTTCTTTATCCAACCTTTAGACGCGCCTGCGCAAACCCGCCATATCGCCCATGCCATGGCCCTGTGCGCAACACAGCCGCCATGGCGGTTGAGCGTGCAAAGCCATAAATGGCAACATATCCCCTAACACACTCACCCACAACAAGAGGACATCCCCCATGCCCACATCATCTGTCGAAATCTATCACCGCTTCTCTTTTGTCGCCGCCAGAGCCATGACGCATATGCCACCAGACCATGTGTGTTCTCGCCTCCATGGCCATAGCTTTAAAATTGAGGTGCGCCTCAAAGGACCTATCAACGAACAAGAAGGATGGCTTATAGATCACTCAGACATCGCCCATGTCGTCAACCCGCTCATTGAAAAACTAGACCATCGCTATCTCAACGAGATAGACGGGCTTGACAAACCCAGCAACGAAAATATCGCCCGATGGTTCTGGCGTCATTGTCAACCGCATCTCCCCCTCCTCACAAGCATCACCGTCATCGATACCGATGAGACGGGATGTCTCTATGACGGGACGTGAGGACGGAGAAAACGACAAGGACGCCCTCGCGCCTCCCCTAACACCTGTCCCTCCCGCATAACCATACGTCCGCGTATCATCGTCATACGGACAACACCCACAACCTCCATGCCATGATACATGCTCCACCCCGCCTTGCTCGCACATTGTGCCACATCCAAACGCTTCCTCGCCTTCAAGTCTATGAACGTCATATCGGCATCATAACCCACCTTGATAAAACCCTTGCCTTCCATGCCAAACAATGTCGCCACATGAGCCGACGTCATACGCACGAAGGCGGGAAGTGATAGACGCCCCTCATGGCAATGGGTCAGCATGACACTCACCCACATCTCTAACCCCCCCATACCCGATGGGGTGTGAGGATAGGCATGGGCTGTTTTCTCGTCCACCCTGTGAGGAGCATGGTCAGAGCCTATCGTCCTTATCTGCCCCGACGCCACCGCCCGCCATAAAGCACGATGATGGCGCTTCCCACGTAACGGAGGATTGACAATGGCAAAATGGCCACTTCCCAAAGCACGGGCATGGCGTAAGACATCTGGCGTCCAAAATGTCATATGGTGCGGCGTCACCTCGAGGCTGATATGGCGGCGACTCTCAGGGGACAGGGTCGCAAGCCACAAGAGCTCTTCCTCTGTCGTCACATGGAGAATATGGACGGGACGTTGGGTCTGACGCACAAGGGATACAAGGCGTTTCGTCGATGACAAGGCAACCTTGACATCCCGCCAACGTTGATGCGCCCCCTCGCCCCACCATGTCGCCCATTGTTGTAAAGAGCCAGCGCGCGCCCTCAGGCGTGCTTCATCCTCACTATGAACGGCAACAAGCCCTCGAGTCTGACGCAAAACAGACGCAATGACCGAGTCATCATCCAGCAACAGGTCGCCTGTGGAACTCCCCATGAAGATTTTAATCCCCGCACAGCCTTCACACTGCTCTATGACTGAGAGCATCGCCAGATTATGACGCGTTGCTCCCACATAAAACCCATAATCACAAAACATTCTGCCTTTGCTACGCGCCATTTTGTCATGGAACGCCTCCTCACTCGTCAGGGGCGGATGGGTGTTCGGCATATCACACTGGCTATCGATAATGCCCGGAAGAATATGTAAACCACGGGCATCGATGACGTCTCCCGCACAATGAGCGTCAATGTCTGCCTCAATGGCGACAATCTTGCCATCATCAATGGCAATGTCCGCCTTCTCAATCCTCGACACACCGACAACATGCCCTCCCTTAATGAGACATGCCACGGGGCGACGCGTCATTGCCATCTATGACGCCTGTTTTGACGTATGGCGCTCGAGAATGGCGCGAAAACAGGCATGCCAACGGGGAAGCGCTACAGACGGCTTGAAATGCTGGACATAAAAATCATAGCCACGTTGCGCCATCCCCTGCGCCTTCCCTTGCCTCATGGTCTCTAAACCCTGACTCCATGCTTGTTTCTGAGGCTCTATCAACCGCACCATGCCTTCTCCCTCCAAACGCCCATCCAGATGAAGAGGCTTGTTCGCTAAGACGGCTTTGCCATAAGCCCACGCCCGCACCAACTCAAAGCGGAAAATGTCCTCCTCGTTCATAAAAATGACGCCATCGCTCGCCTGCACATACGACCCATGAGTCTCCCCGTCATCCTCGACAAAACGCAAGCGAGGACGCACACCATAATGTACCGATAACGACTCGATATCACGCACCAAAGACTTATCCACCGCCACCCACACATACCACGATGATTGGTCCTTCAGCGCCATCAACAGCGCCACGAAATCCACATCGCGCCATTTTGATGCTTGCAAAACAGCCACAAGGGCGCTGTGCGGAATGGCATGGCGTTTCTTAAGGTCAGACAACACGCATGGACGCCCATGCTTTGACACGGCAAGAGGCAAACACTGAATTGTCTCCTCTGTGCCACATTGTTCATGAATCAGCGAACGCCTGAGCGCCTCTTGATAGACAAAGCGATAATCCCAACGCCCACCCTTATTCTGCATTTCATCTAAAAACACACAGCATTTGATGACGCCTTCCTTCTCCCAATGGCGCACGCTGTCACGGGCTTGCTCGCCCCACGCAATCAACATCATCGAGTCAAAGAGGGATAAACGCCGAGACAACCAACGCCTATATCCCAAAAAAGGCACCATGAGAGACAATCTGTTCATGCTCATCAAGGGCCTATGGCACAACACGCCACTCCTGTGAAACCAACGCACCCACGCCTCGTCATCGACACCGACCAATTGCTGACGCACACCTAACCCCGTCAAGCCACTGAAAATCTCACACAGCCATGGCGCATGCCTGTCTAAACTATCCTTATCGATCACATGGGTTATGCGCATCGCATCACCCTCTATGTCACCAGAAGAGTCGTCGAAGCAGCACGGCACAACCGATGAAAAGACGCCGCCGCATGCTCGATACCCGCAGAAAAAATACTTGAACCTCCCACAAGCATATCCGCCCCATCAGACACAAGAGCCGCCGCATTCTCCTCACACACACCACCATCAACCTCGATGGCGAACGACAGCGAAGAGGACATGCTCAGCGCTTTGAGCTCTCGAATCTTCTCCATCGTCGAAGGGATAAAGGCTTGCCCGCTTCGGCCTGGGTGGACACCCATGATAATGACATGGTCGAGCATGGGAAGAAGAGGCGCTAGCGTCCGCACGGGCGTCTCTGGATTGAGAGCAATCCCCGCTTTTTTCCCATGCTGGCGAATGCGCGCCAATAAAGGCAAGGCATCCCGCGCGCCTTGCGCACACGCCTCCACATGAAAACTGATGATGTCACCGCCTACTGCTATGAACATATCCACCCATGACGAAGGAGTCGCCACCATGAGATGAACATCAAAGACAGAACGACTATGGGGACGCAAATCCCGCACCATCCTTGCCCCGAACGTCATCGATGGCACGAAATGCCCGTCCATGATGTCGAGGTGAATCTGTTGCGCCCCCGCCTTATCCACTTGTTCCATCGCATGACGCAATGACCCCATATCAGCGGCGATGAGAGATGGCGCAATGATCGTCTTGTTCTCCACCTCTCCACTCACCCGCCATAACGTTGTGCCATACGCTCCATAGGAATAGGCGTTATCTTACGCCCCCATCCTGCCGAACCAAAGGCTTCATAACGCTCCACGCATAGAGCCTCCATCGCTTCATACGCTGGCGTGGAAAAACGGCGAGGGTCAAATTCGCTGGGATGTTCATGGGCAATACGACGCCATGTGCCTGTGATCGCCATGCGACAATCCGTATCAATGTTGATCTTACGCACGCCATGCTTAATCCCCTCACAAATCTCTGCCACAGGCACACCATACGTCTGGGGCATGTGTCCTCCATAGCGATTGATGACATCTTGCCATTCTTGAGGCACAGAGGACGAGCCATGCATGACAAGGTGCGTATGGGGAATGCGCGCATGGATGGCGCGCACCACATCCATCGCTAAAATAGCCCCATCAGGACGACGCGTGAACTTATAAGCGCCATGGGACGTGCCAATGGCCACAGCTAAAGCATCAACATGCGTGCGCGCCACAAAATCAGCCGCCTGCGCGGGGTCGGTTAAGAGTTGCTCTCGCGCAAGTGTCGCCGTCGCCCCATGCCCGTCCTCTGCCTCCCCTCGTCCGCTCTCAAGAGAGCCTAAACAGCCTAACTCGCCTTCAACCGTCACACCCAATGGGTGCGCATAGTCCACAACAGCGCGCGTCACACGCACATTATCCTCGTAGGAAGACGGAGTCGCCCCATCCTCTTCTAAAGAACCATCCATCATCACCGATGAAAAGCCATGGTCTATGGCGGAAAAGCACGTATCAGGCGCATTGCCATGGTCTAAATGCATGGCAACAGGCACATGAGGCCATTGAGCAACAGCAGAGTGTAACAGCCCCCGCAAAAAAATATCGCCAGCATAGCGACGCGCCCCTCGACTCGCCTGAATAATCGCTGGCGAGTCCGCCTTATGGGCAGCACGCATAATCGCTTGCACTTGCTCCATGTTATTGACGTTAAAGGCTGCCACCCCATAGTCATGGGATGCCGCATGGTCTAAAATCTGTCGCATAGATACCAAGGCCATCACATATCACCCGTCTTTATCGCTCACCTGTCAGCACTTCGATGCCCGGTAGGGTTTTGCCCTCGCACCATTCGAGAAACGCCCCGCCAGCCGTAGACGCATAGGAAAAACCCATCGTCTCGTCATCGCCATCACGTTCCACCGCCGCCAATGTGTCGCCTCCCCCTATGACCGAACGCATATGCCCTGACGTTGTCTTGGCGCGCAAAAAATCAGCGATCTCACGAGTCCCATGGGAAAAATCTTCTCGTTCAAACGCCCCTAAAGGCCCATTCCACAAAACAGTCGCCGCCTTATCGAGATGGTCGCGAAACATATCCAACGTCTTACAGCCAATATCCATGATGGCATCTCCCTCTTGTAATTCCTCGATGAGGCGATAACGGCACACCCCCTCCTTATCCAATACACGACCATCACAGGGAATGACAAGCTGACAGCCCGCTTGCGACGCCACGTCACAGACACGTTGCACATCCTTCAAACGCTCCTCTTCATACAGAGAATCATACACACGAACGCCTCGCGCCACCAAAAAACTATGGGCCATCGCACCGCCTATGAGCATGCTGTCCACACGGCGAACAAGATTCATAAGACTCGCCAATTTCGTCGAGACCTTCGCCCCACCCACCACCGCCACACGCGGCACATCATCGCCAGAAAAAAAACGCTCCAATGCCGACAATTCTTCATAAAAGGTGACGCCAGCATAGGCGGGAAGACGCTTCGCCACACCATAGGTAGACGCATGCGCCCTGTGCGCACATGAAAACGCCTCATGGACATAATGGGTCGCGCCACTGCTCTCGAGAAGAGCCTCCACAAAGTCCCCCCCATTGACATCCTCCCCCTCATGAAAACGCACATTCTCTAACATAAGAACAGAACCAGCCTCTAACCTATGGGCTTGCGCCTTCACAGCATCGCCTATGCACGCCTTCACAAACACGCATGGATAAGGCGCAAGAGCCTTGCGCACAACATCAAAAACAGGGCGCAAAGAGAGCTTCTTATCCCCCCGACTCATGCGCTTGGGGGGGTGCTTGTGGGAAGGGAGATGTTGCGGACGCCCCATATGGGACACCACGACCAACGACGCCCCCCGCTCGAGATAGGAACGCAAAGCAGGAAGCACGCGCTCAATACGACGCCTCGAACGTATCTGACCGTCATCCGTCATCGGCACATTAAAGTCGCAACGCACAAAGAGACGCGCCCCCGATAGAGACATAGCGCTCACACACGCAGGCATCGAACGCACAACGCCCATCGAGCCAGAACCTCTCATGATACGCTCCTTCAATCGTCCCCATACTCTCTTATACATAAAACACGCGCATGTGATATAAAGAATTTTGCCAGCACACGCCCATAGACACCATGAGACCCCCTCCATGCGCCCATCATGAGCATACGCCCTATCCTTATCGCTCCCGACCCGCGCCTCACACGTCACAGCGCCCCCATCACACCAGACGATGGAACACTCCCCGCCCTTATACGTGACCTCACAGAGACGCTACGACATACCGACAATGGTATCGGACTCTCAGCGCCGCAAATCGGTATCAATAAACGTATCTTTGCCGTGCAAATCGATAGCGCTATGTGTCCCATAGACCCCTACATCGTCATCAATCCCGTTATCTTGTCTGTCAGCACAGAAGTGGACGAAGACAATGAAGGATGTCTCTCCCTCCCCACCTATTATGAGAACGTCACCCGCCCTCGCCATATCCAACTACGCTACCAAGATTCCCAATTCACGACACAGACATGCGCCGCCTCCGGTCTTATCGCCCGTTGTTACCAACATGAAATTGACCATCTCAATGGTGTCCTGTTTATCGACTATCTCTCGCCCCTGAAAAAACGCATGGCATTGCGTAAATGCGCCAAAATCAAGAAAAAACAAGACCGCCTTCCCTAAACACAGCATCATCCCGCCCCTATCCCATGCATGCCCCACGACAGACCCAAAAAAAAGGACTGCGCCTGCTCTTTATGGGAAGTAGCGCCTTCAGCCAACCAGCTTTCCAGCTTTTACAAGAAAGCGCCCACGACATCGTCGCCGTCATCACACGCAAACCCGCCAGAGCGCGCCCAACACAAAGCCCACAACCCACCATCATTCACGCTCAAGCCCGCCATCTCGGCATTCCCATCTTGACGCCAGAGACTATCGATGACGATGTCATCCACGCATGTCAGGCATGGCGCGCCGATGCCGTCGTCATCGCATCCTATGGCGTGATGTTACCTCAGGCATTCTTAGACATGACGCACTATGGATGTTTCAATATCCATCCCTCCCTGCTTCCCCGTTGGCGCGGCGCATCGCCTATCAGACGCGCCATGATGGCCGGTGACAATGTGAGCGGATGCACCATCATGAAAACAAGCTTGCGCTGTGATAGCGGCGATATTCTCGCCCAAAAAACATGCCCCATCGACCAAAACGCCACAGGCGACGACATGGAAACCATGCTCGCCCACGAAGGCGCACAGCTCATGCGCAACGTCCTCGATGACATCGCCCACAATAACCCACCAACAGCACACAAACAACCCGCACAAGGCATCACATACGCCCATAAAATCACGACACAGGACGCACGAATCCCATGGCAACGACCCGCCTTAGACGTCCACAACCATATACGCGCCCTCGCCACCAAACCCACCGCATGGTGTCTCTACACGCCACATACGACACAGCCAGCCACCAAACCCGCACAAGAAAAACGCCTCAAAATCCTCAAAAGCACCTATATGCCCCTCGCCATGCTCCCAACGCCCATACGCGCCTCCTTCACACAAGGCACAACAGGACACAGCGGGACATGCGCACGCATGGGAGAACGATGTTTCGTGTCGTGCGGACAAGATGCCGTCGAACTCCATACCCTCCTTCGAGAAGGAAAAAAACCCATGACAACGGCCGAATTTTTACGCGGCTACCCCGCTGTGCGCCACTTTATCCTCCATTAAATGGACGCGCCCTCCCCCTATCAACGATGGAAATTAACCCTCGAATATGATGGCACAGCCTTCCATGGCTGGCAAAAACAGGCTCAAACACCCCTCACCGCACAAGAGGCATTGTATGACGCCTTGCGCGCATTCTGTCGCCACCCTCTATGCGGACAGCATATCACCGCCGCTGGCCGAACAGACCGTGGCGTCCATGCCTTGGCACAAGTCGCCCATGTGGATATGCCTCCCTTGTCCTCTCTCACACCCCACGCCATGAGAGATGGCGTCAATGACCACCTACGACAACAGCACCATGACGCCCTTGTCGTCTTAGACGCCACACCCGTTCC
Source organism: Alphaproteobacteria bacterium GM7ARS4 (assembly GCA_014332745.1). Lineage (NCBI taxonomy): Bacteria > Pseudomonadati > Pseudomonadota > Alphaproteobacteria > Alphaproteobacteria bacterium GM7ARS4. Next base: position 136,287 of record JACONL010000001.1, read on the forward strand.
CCCCCATTTCCACGCTCGGTTCAACGCCACAGAGCGCCATTACCTCTATCGTATCCTCAACAGACAAGCGCCATCCAGCCTCGAAAGGCAACGAGCATGGCATGTGAGACACCCTCTCAACCTCCATCATATGAATGACGCATGCCAACTCCTCACAGGATGGCATGATTTCTCCAGCTTTAGGGCATCAGGCTGTCAAGGAAAAAACCCGCAACGTCACCTCCATACACTCTACGTCTCACAGCATGAAAGCATTCTCTGTGTCCATGCCACCGCCCCATCCTTCCTCTACAAACAAGTGCGCATACTCACCGCAACCCTCGTCTATGTCGGCATGGGACGCTATACACAAGACACAATACGCGCCATCTTCAACGCAAAAAAGCGCCACCACGCCACACCCACAGCACCAGCCCACGGATTATACCTCCGCCATATCACCTACCCCCCACCATGAAGAGACCATGAAACACAATCGATACACAAAACTCCACAAAAGCCTCCAATAACACCACAAGAAACGCACGCCCAAAATTCACAGACAACGCCGCCTTCGCCACAAACCATTGATACACAAGCACAGCGCATAAAAACACAAAAAGAGCCAGCTGCGGAAAAGGACCAGACTCTAAAAATGACTCAGAGCCCATATGCATCAACGGGTATGTCCACACATACACAAGATAAAAAACAATCCCGCGAAAAGCGCGACACCAATTATACACCGACACAAACAAAAGATAACGCGACGCACATCCCCATACATCCACGATCGGCTTCATCACCATAATGAGCGTAAGCCACCCTATCACCTGAATCAGAACAAACATGGTCACGCCAGAAAACGACAATGTCTCCACATAACGCAACGCCCACACGTAAAAAGGCATGACGACAAGAAGCGCCCCCAACGAACGTTGCGCACCTTCATAAGACGCCTCAAAATAGGTCAACCCTTGCCGAGCATCGCCCCTCAATAAGAGCCACGCACCACCCATACCGCGCACAAAATCACGCCAAAATAATGCCAACGTAAAGGGCGAACCACTCATGAAAAAAATGACTCCAATAAAGAACGATAAAGAGACGTCAAGACAGACAAATCCTCTAAGGAACAATGTTCATCCACACGATGCATGCTCTTGCCCACAAGGCCTAACTCGATAACAGAGCACTCATGATACATGAAACGCGCATCCGACGTCCCACCGCCTCGTCCCTGTCGAGGACGCATAGACACAACCCCCTCACACACATCACAGAACCACGGTAGCCAACGCCTATCACAGCTCCTAAAAGCTTCGCTACTCACATGAGTCCGTAAGCGATAACGCCCACACCCCAGCACCCCCTCGCATAACGCCTCCACCCTCTCAAGAATCGCACGACTCTGCCAAGGAAGAGCAAAACGGATATTGAAACGCCCACGCGCATGGTCTGGCGTCACATTCGCCACGCTGGAACATGACTCCAATTGTGTCAAAGCAACATCGGGGTCTTCCACGTCCTCGCCATCACCCCCTCTCAAGCCGTCCTCATGCCAAAAGGATGTCTCCCCTAACGCATGAAATAACGTCACCAAAGACGCCAACGGATTGTCGCCCGCTCGCGGATAGGCGCTATGCCCGCTTTGCCCCCATGCCTCCACAAAGCCATGAACGCTCCCACGTCTCCTATCTCGATAGGAATCGCCCACCTTCTGCTGTGAGGAAGGCTCGCCTAAAAGACAGAGCTCAGGAAGATAGCCATGCGCCTTCGCCCACGCCCATAGAGGCTTCATGCCATGCTTTGCCTCGCCTTCTTCATCGTTGGTGAGGAAAATTCCTAGACTGCCCGAAAAATCGCGGCCCCGTGTCGCCGCAAAGGCGGCACATACAGACAAAAAGCACGCCACCGCCCCCTTCATATCCACAGCGCCACGCCCATAAAGCACCCCCGACTCGACAATGCCCGCAAAAGGAGGGTGAGACCAGCCTGTCTCTGTCGCCGGCACAACATCACTATGACCCGCAAAGGCAAAATCTCGCGCACCAAACACGCTCTTACCGCCACGCCCCTCCTTATGCCCCTGCAAACGCCCATAGAGATTCTCCACACGCCCATCACCCTCACCAAACCCATGCCGATACACAGCAAAACCATTGTCGGACAAAAAAGACGCCACCCACGCCATAAGCCCGTCATCTTTTGGCGTGACACTGCGAAAACGCACTAAATGACGCGCTATCTCTTCCGCACTCGTCATGACTCCCTCAAACGCCCTAGATTTTCGGCAAGGTGATGCCTTTCTGCCCCATATACTTCCCTTGACGGTCGCCATAAGAGACTTCACATGCCGTCTCCGCTCGTAAAAAAATGAACTGGACAGCGCCTTCATTGCCATAAAGACGGGCGGGAAGAGGCGTCGTATTAGAAAACTCTAACGTTACGTAACCTTCCCACTCTGGCTCTAATGGTGTCACATTGACAATAATGCCACAGCGCGCATAGGTCGATTTGCCTAAACACAAGACAAGAACATCACGCGGAATACGAAAATACTCCACAGTCCGCCCAAGAACAAAACTATTAGGCGGAATAATACATGTCTCTTGCGCCCTATCAACAAGGGCGTTGTCGCTGAAATGTTTAGGGTCTATCGTCGTCGAATTGACATTGGTGAAAATCTTAAAGTCTGCTGCCACCCTCGCATCATAGCCATAAGACGATAAGCCATAGGAAATCACGCCATCACGCTTCTGCCTCTCCTCAAAAGGCTCTATCATCTTGTCCTCTAAGGCGCGCTCCCGTATCCACCTGTCTGGCATAAGGCTCATGGTGTCGTCTTCACCCCCTTTTGGCGCGCATAATGTTTGCGCTTGTGAAGATTCTCTCGCAACGCTTGCGCTTTTTTCTTATGACGTTGCTGTTGCTTGTCCCCGCCCTTATCGCCTCTGGTCGAGGCATGGCGCTGTGCCATCACCGTAGGACGCCTGTCCCATGTCGGCTGATACACATAAGAGAAACTCGACATCGCCCGTTCCCACGCTCGCACGGACAGGCGTTCATCACCCTCAAAAGAATCGACGCCACAACGATGAAGAAAATAGAGCTGGTCGGGAAGAACATGCCCCTTGACACGTAGCTCCCCACCATAGCCAAAACGCTCACGCAACTGACGCGCTGCTGAGAAAACACGCCCATCACGAAAAGCTGGCATGGATAACACAATGATACCCACCCCATGACATGACGCACCAAGCACCTCTATGGCATCGGCATGCTCCTCACCCATAAGCATCACGCCCACATGGCGCGGGGAAAGCTTTGCGCTCAGCTCTTGCCCCTCTTTCTGCCAACGACTGAACGTCACAACAGCATGACGACACCCGTCAAGAGGGGCGTCATCTCCTAAAAACACCCATGGGTCGTCCTTGACGAGCGCACCGCGCCTAAGAAGAACCATATAAACGCTCCTTGAAAGGATGCATGCCGACGCGCCGATACGTCTCTAAAAAACTCTCCCTCTTGTTACGTCTCGACGCAAGATAAGTCTCGATCACCTTCTCCACCGCCTCCACAATGTTATCAGCATGGAAGGCTGGACCGACAATCTCGCCCAAAGACGCATCCATGCCCCCATGTCCACCAAGAGACAATTGATAATACTCCTCGCCACGCCTATCAACGCCTAAAATGCCTATATGACCCACATGGTGATGTCCACAGGCATTGATACAGCCAGAAATCTTGATCTTCATCGCCCCTATCTCCTGCTGACGCTCCATGTCCTTGAAACGTAACGCAATCCTCTGAGCAAGGGGAATGGAACGCGCCGTCGCTAAGGCGCAATAATCCATGCCCGGACAGCATATCATATCCGTGATAAGCCCGTGATTAGGCGTGGCAAGAGCCAAGGGACGCAATGCGCGCCATAACGTATAGAGGTCCTCCTGCTTGACATGCGGCCAGACGACATTCTGTTCATGGCTCACACGAATCTCGTCATAGGCATAACGCTCGGTTAAGTCGGCTAGCCCCTCCATCTGATAGGAATACATGTCCCCCGGCACACCCCCCATGGCCTTCAGAGAGATGGTGGCAATGGCATAGCCCGCTTGCCTGTGCTGGGCTACGTTATGGCTCACCCATAAGGCAAAATCGGCATCGTCTCTCTTCGCATCCTCAAAGGACGATACAGGAGTCGTGATGGACTCGAAGGGAGGCGGCGCAAAATACTGACGAATGCGGTCGACTTCCTCTTGAGGAAGCTGCAACGCCCCGTCACGAAGACGCATCCACTCCTCCTCAACACGACGCTTCATCTCGTCCACGCCTAAAGCATGCACTAAAATTTTGATACGCGCCTTGAACAGATTGTCGCGCCGTCCCCACTGATTATAAACACGCAAAATAGCCTCTAAATAAGAAAGCATATCGCTCACAGGCAAACCTTCCTTGAGAACAGCGCCAATATAAGGCGTGCGTCCCTGCCCACCCCCCACAACGACATTCACGCCAATACGACCATCCTCCCGACGCATAAGACCGAGCCCTATGTCATGCACCTTGATGGCCGCCCTGTCTTGCGCACATCCCGTCACCGCAATCTTAAATTTACGCGGTAAAAACGAAAACTCTGGATGAAAAGTCGACCATTGGCGAATAATCTCGCTGTAAAGACGCGGGTCATCCACTTCATCTAACGCCGCCCCCGCATAATGGTCTGCCGTCACGTTACGAATGCAATTGCCCGACGTCTGAATGGCATGCATCTCTACTGACGCCAATGCCGATAAAATCGCTGGCACATCTTCCAACTTTGGCCAGTTAAACTGAATGTTTTGACGCGTGGTGAAGTGACCATAATCCTTGTCATAACGCTTGGCAATATACGCCAATTGACGCAACTGACGGGAAGATAAGACGCCATAGGGTATCGCCACACGCAACATATAGGCATGCAACTGAAGATACAAACCATTCATAAGACGCAACGGCTTGAACTCGTCCTCGCTGAGCTCACCCGCTAAACGACGCTTCACCTGCTCGCCAAACTGCTCAGCGCGCTCACGCACCAGCTTATGGTCAAATTCATCATAGCGATACATACGTCCGACTCTCTCCTCTTTTATCGTCCATCGTCGTTAACCCTTCTTCTCTTGCATGAGTGACAACTGCGCTTGTTTGCCAAAATGTAAATGAACACTGGGACCAAAAGCCCGTATGACTTCCCGATAACGTTTCGGTATCCAACGTCCCCGCACGTCATGGCTGATAACACCCTTGTTGGGAACGTCATCCTCCCCCACTCTCACCACCTCTATCCAATAGGGGCTCACAATCTCCATACGTTTCTCCGCCTCCATCGCCTCAGCAAGCGCCTTTTGACAGCCTTCATCATCGTCTAACTTCCTCGCCTCGTCCAAAAATGACACCCACTCGCCATCCTTCCAATAGACAACCTCGCCACTCCCTAAAGCATTTGCCGTGATGACTTTAATCTCCGCCATATCCTATGCTCCTTATCACTCCATGCACAAACGCCATGCACAGACGCCATGCACAAACGCATGATACCCTATATCACATGAAAAATGGTGTATAAACGCCTTATTCGTCTTCGCCATATCCATGCGTCCTAGAGAAAGCTATGCCCACGCCATCGTCTCGTTCCTCCATCACACCCTCCGCCAGCCCCTCCAACACCATAACAAGCACGGCATGGCCCTTCCAAGAAGCACGACGCTTGCTGACATCCCTCAACAACAAAACACCCCCTAAAGGATATGTCCTCTTCGCCACCGGCTACGGACCCTCTGGCCTGCCCCATATCGGCACATTTGCCGAAGTCGTGCGCACCACTATGGTGCAAAACGCATGGCGGTATATCACCGATATTCCATGTCGACTCTTTACCTTCTCGGACGACATGGACGCCTTACGCCGTGTGCCATCCAATGTGCCACAACAAACCATGCTCACAGAACATCTCGGTAAGCCTCTCGCCACCATCCCCGACCCCTATGAACGCTATGGCAGTTTCGGCGAACATAATAACGCCATGCTCAAACAATTCCTCGACTCCTTTGGCTTTTCCTATCAATTCCAAAGCGCCTACGACAATTATACAAAAGGACTCTACGACCCTTGGCTGAAAAAAATTCTCGCACGCCTAGACGACATTCGCCACATTATCCTCCCCACCCTCGGCCATGAACGCCAACAAACATATAGTCCGTTCCAACCCATATGTCCACACACAGGCCACGTCCTCCACGTCCCCGTGATAGACACAGACAGAAACAAGCACACAATCTCGTATATCCATCCAAAAACAAAAGACACCATGACATGCTCCGTCTTAGGAGGCGCATGCAAATTACAATGGAAAGTCGACTGGGCCATGCGGTGGGTCGCTATGGACGTCAATTATGAAATGGCAGGAAAAGATCTCACAGAGTCCTACGTCCTCTCGTCAAAAATTGCGCGCCTCCTCAAAGCACAGCCTCCCCAAGGCTTCATCTATGAACTCTTTCTCGACGCTCAAGGTGAAAAAATCTCAAAATCAAAGGGCAATGGCGTCAGTATCGACGAGTGGCTCACCTATGCTCCCCCTGAAAGCCTGTCTTTCTTCATGTATCAACACCCAAAACGCGCAAAGAAACTCTCTCTCCGTATCATTCCCTCCACCATCGACCATTATCTGAAAAACCTCCACGACTATGCACAGCTCAGTCCCGTTGAACGGCTCAACAATCCCGTATGGCATGTCCACGCAGGAACGCCACCCCCGTCCAAGCCACGTCCCGAATTTTCTATGATCCTCAATCTCGCCACAGCAAGCCATGCCGACCATAAGGACGTCCTATGGGGATTCATACGCACCCTAGCACCAGACGCCGACGCCTCGACAGACCCGCTCCTCGCAACACTCATCGAAAAAGCCCTTGTCTATTACAAAAATTTTGTAAAACCCTATAGGACATATCGCACGCCTAACGAACAGGAACGCAAAGCCTTGACAGACCTTCTCCATCAATTGAAACAACAAAGACAAGAAAACGCCGCCACCTATACCAACATGAATGCCAAAACGAAAGAACAGCCCCTCACAGATCCCGTCATGTGGCAAAATATCCTCTATGCCTTAGGCAAACAGCACATGCCAAGCACAAAAGAATGGTTTACATGCCTCTATCAAACCCTCTTAGGACAGGATACGGGGCCACGTATGGGGTCTTTCATCGCCCTCTATGGCGTGTCCAACATGATTACGTTGGTGGAAAGAGCGTTGGCGCGAACACATGCCTAAACGCACCGATATAGAGTCTGTTCTCGTCATCGGCGCTGGCCCCATTATCGTGGGACAAGCATGTGAATTCGACTATTCTGGCACGCAAGCCTGTAAAACCCTGAAGGCAGAAGGGTATCGCGTCATCCTCATCAATTCCAATCCTGCCACGATCATGACAGATCCCCACATGGCGGACAGGACGTATATCGAGCCACTCACCGTCGACATGGTCTCCAAGATTATCGAAAAGGAAAAACCAGACGCCCTTCTTCCCACTATGGGCGGGCAGACAGCCCTCAACCTCGCCATGATGCTCCATGAGACAGCTGTTATGGCAAAAGCGCCCACAGAGATGCTCGGCGCGCGCATTGACTCCATCCAAAAGGCAGAGTCGCGAGAGGATTTTCGCCTTGCCATGACAAAGATCGGCATTCCCACAGTGCCCGGCATGCAGGTCTCGTCCCTCAGTGACGCGCTCTCTTTTGCCAAAAATCACCCCTACCCTCTTATCATACGCCCGTCCTTCACACTAGGCGGAAGTGGTGGCGGTATCGCCTATGATGAAGAACAATTTCGACATATCGTCCAACAGGGAATCGATGCCTCCTTGCAATCAAGCGTCATCATCGAGGAGTCCATCATCGGCTGGAAGGAATACGAGATGGAAGTCATACGCGATAAAAAGGATAACGCCATTATCGTCTGTTCCATAGAAAATATCGACCCCATGGGCGTCCATACGGGTGATTCCATCACGGTCGCCCCCGCCCTGACGCTCACAGACAAAGAGTATCAACGCATGCGGGACGCATCCCTCAATGTCTTGCGCGAAATAGGCGTCGAAACAGGAGGCGCCAACGTCCAATTCGCTATCAATCCAAAAAATGGAGACATGGTCGTCATCGAAATGAATCCACGAGTCTCGCGCTCATCGGCATTGGCATCAAAAGCGACAGGATTCCCCATCGCTAAAGTCGCAACCCAACTCGCCATAGGCTACCACTTAGATGAAATCGTCAATGACATTACCCGTGTCACCCCCGCCAGTTTCGAGCCATCCATCGACTATGTGGTGACAAAAATCCCGCGCTTCGCCTTCGAGAAATTTCCCGAAAATCCGGCCATCCTCACAACCCAAATGAAGTCTGTAGGGGAAGTCATGGCGCTAGGACATCATTTTCAAGACTCCCTACAAAAAGCCTTGCGTTCCCTCGACCTTGGTATCGATGGCCTCTGCCCGCCACAACAAGCCCATGCGTCCCTCGCCCCCCATGACATTATCGAGCATATTAAAAAGCCAACCCCCGAACGTCTCTTATGGATAGCCCACGCCTTGCGCCTCCATATCCCCCTGCAAGAGATTTACGATGCGTCCCGTTATGACCCATGGTTCATTCACCAAATTCAAGACCTCGTCACATGTGAAGCCATGTTGAGACAAGAGGGATTGCCTGATGACCCAGACGCCTTTATTGCTCTCAAGGAGAAGGGCTTTTCTGATACGTTTATCGCACGATGTGTGGACAAACCCGTCCATGCCATTGAAGCCTACAAGGCGCGCCATAGGCTGACGCCCCTCTATCGGCGCGTGGATAGTTGCGCCGGCGAGTTTCACTCGGCAACCCCCTATCTTTACAGCAGTTGGCATGGCGTTGTCTCTCAACGGCGCATGAAAACATTCTCCTTGACGCCATCGCCATGTGAATCACAGCCAACAGACAAGGACAAAGTCATCATTTTAGGAAGTGGCGCGAATCGTATCGGACAAGGCGTGGAATTCGACTATTGCTGTGTCCATGCCGCCATAGCACTCCGTGAGATGGGCTTAGAGAGTATCATGGTCAATTGCAATCCTGAGACGGTGTCCACAGATTACGATACAGCCCATCGCCTCTACTTCGAGCCTCTGACAACGGAAGATGTCGTTGCCATCGCCCAGACGGAACGCCAACAAGGCACTCTTAAAGGTGTCCTCGTTCAATTTGGCGGCCAGACACCCCTGTCGCTGAGCAAGCCCCTCGTGGAAAGAGACATCCCCATTCTTGGCACACCCCTTGCCTCCATCGACCTTGCCGAAGATAGACAATTATTCAAAGAGCTCCTCAAGACATTAAAGCTCAACCAACCCCCTAACGCTATCGCCCACAGCGAAGAAGAAGCCATCACTATAGCGGACGCATTGCGCTATCCCCTCGTCATGCGCCCCTCCTATGTCCTTGGCGGACGCGCCATGGAAATTATCTATGACGAAGGCCGCCTCCGCCACTACATGCAAAAAGCGCATCACATCGCCCAAGAGAGCGGACAAGACAATCCCATTTTGCTCGACTCCTTCCTCCATGATGCCATCGAGGTCGATGTGGATGCCCTCTGTGACGGCAAAGAGACCTACGTCGCCGCCATCATGGAACATATCGAGCGGGCAGGCGTGCATTCAGGCGACTCCGCATGCTCTCTCCCGCCCCACACCCTCTCTCAAGAGATTATTGACGCCATCACCAAACAGAGTCACATGCTCGCCCAACATCTCCATGTGCGCGGGCTTATCAACATACAATATGCCATCAAAGACGATACCATCTATGTCCTCGAAGCAAATCCTCGCGCCAGCCGCACCGTGCCGTTTGTCGCCAAAGCATCAGGACTCCCTATGGCAAAAATCGCCACCCGTATCATGCTAGGACAATCCCTCAAACACGCCATGGCAGCCTATGATAAAACCCTTGACCCGCCATCTCTCACACATTGGAGCGTCAAAGAAGCCATTTTTCCTTTCATGAAATTCCCCCATAGCGACGTATTGCTCGGCCCTGAAATGAAATCCACAGGCGAAATCATGGGCATCGACACAAGCTTCGAGCGCGCCTTCGCTAAATCACAAATGAGCGCCGATAGCGAACTCCCCACCAAGGGCTGTGCCTTCCTGTCGGTGCAAGATTTCGATAAAAAGACCCTCACGGCAGAACTAGCGCGCTCACTCGTCGACAAAGGATTCTCGCTCCTCGCCACAAGAGGCACAAAAGAATGGCTGGAAAGCCATCATCTCCCCGCCCATACCGTCAATAAAGTCTTCCAAGGCTCGCCCCATATTGTCGATGCCATCTACAGAGGCACAATCCACCTCGTTATCAACACATGCAACGAAAAAACAACAACGATACGCGATAGTTTTACCCTCAGGCGCGCCGCCATCGCCACAAGAATACCCTATTGCACAACCCTCGCCTCAGCCCATGCTGTCGTCAAAGCCATCTGCACCCTCACAGAACACCCCCTCTCTGTCCGCCCCATACAAGACTATCTGCAACAAACATAAAGACATGCTGGATACGAAGATATTGACTTTATTCACGTCATCGCCTAGAGTGGCATGCCGTGTAAGACGACCCCCAAACAAAGAGAGAGACACATGACAGAAACCTATCCCATGACACGTAGAGGATACGAGCGTCTACAAGAAGAACTGGGGCATTTAAAAAATACAGAGCGACCTAACATCGTCGATGCTATCTCTAGGGCCCGTGAGCATGGTGATTTATCAGAAAATGCCGAGTATCACGCCGCAAGAGAGAAACAAGGACTCATCGAAGCGCGTATACGCCTCCTCGAACAGAAAATTCGTTGCGCCGACGTCATCGACACCGCGTCCCTCTCAGGCAAGACCGTCACCTTTGGCGCAACCGTCATAATACGAGACGAAGAAAGCGGGAAAGAGCAACGCTATAAAATCGTCGGCGAAGATGAAGCGAATGTCGAGAAGCAAGAAATCTCTATTATATCGCCTCTGGCGCGGGCGCTCCTCAACAAGACGGTCGGTGATGCCGTTGAAGTCCACACCCCTAGAGGCAGTAAGGAATACGAAGTCATCCATGTGTCCTTCGATTCATCCTCATGACACACGCCAAGCTCAGAGGACACCATGTCACGCCAACAGCCCCGTGTTCTTCTCTGTATTCTCGATGGATGGGGCATATCACCTGACGTTGAAGGCAATGCCGTCGCCCACGCCCATACCCCCACCTATGACGCCCTCATTCAGCATTATCCCCACTGCCAGCTCCATACCGATGGTCCCCATGTCGGCCTTCCCGAAGGACAATGCGGTAATTCGGAAGTCGGGCATGTCCATATTGGCGCTGGACGAATCGTCTTGCAAAGCCTCCCCCATATCGATGCCTCCATAAAAAAAGGCTCTTTCTATCACAATGATGCCCTCCAAGAGACAATCGCTGTCCTCAAAGGAAACAAAAAGACAGCGCATGTCATGGGTATTCTCTCGGCAGGCGGTGTCCATGGCCATCAAGACCATCTCATCGCCCTCATCGAGGCGATCGCCCAACAGCATGTTCCAGTCTGTGTCCATGCCTTTTTAGATGGGCGCGATACCTACCCCCTCAGCGCGCCGCGCTCTCTCACCTATCTCCAACAGACCCTCAAAAAATACCCGCATGCCCAGCTAGCAAGCATCAGCGGACGCTACTACGCCATGGATAGGGATAGGCGATGGGCGCGCACCCAACAGGCATGGCAAGCCATCGCCAAAGGCATCGGCAAACATCTGCAAACCGACCCTCAGGAAACGCTCCAAAGATTCTATCGAGACTCTATCACCGATGAATTTGTCCCCCCCTCTATCGCCAATGGCTATCACGGCATGGCAGAGGGTGATGGTATCGTCCTATCCCATTTCCGCGCCGACAGAGTCAGGCAACTGATGTTGTCATTCCTCGACCCCGACTTCGACCAATTCCCGCGCACACACATGCCCGCTCTGTCCATCGCCCTCGGTATCAATGAATACTCCTTACGCCTCAATCGCTTTATGAAACGCATGTTTCCTCCCTTCTACCCAAAAGAAACACTGGGTGACGTCATCGCCACAGAACGTAAGAGGCAATTACGCATTGCCGAAACAGAAAAATACGCCCATGTGACCTATTTTTTTAATGGCGGACAAGACCGCCAATGCGCCCTCGAGGAACGACAACTCCTCCCCTCCCCTCGAGTCAGCACCTATGACCTTGCGCCATCCATGTCCGCACAGCTCATCACCGATACCGCCATCAAAGCCATGACATCACGTCACTACGCCCTCATCGTCGTTAATTTCGCCAATGCCGATATGGTGGGACATACAGGATGTTTCCAAGCAACCATCAAAGCCCTAGAGACGGTGGATACATGCCTCAAACAGCTGCTCAGAGCGGCAAAACGCGACCAGTATTGCTCTATCATCACAGCCGACCATGGCAATGCTGAATGCATGTTCCAACCCAAGAGCCGCAAACCCCATACAGCGCACACCCTCAACCCCGTCCCCTTTATCCTTGTGGATGACAACGCCCATCAGCAACGCCTCCTCAAAAAACACCATCAAGGAAGCCTTATCGATATCGCCCCCACAATCCTCCACCTCATGCATATGGAGACACCACGTATCATGTCGGGACAAACCCTCCTCCATACAGACATACGCAAAAAATGCGCCGTGCCATGACTTATGTTCATAAAACATTGATAAGAAACCCCATGAGAACGACAAGACATGCCACAAGACATGCTACGTGCCATGCCTTGTTCTGTCTGTCTGTCCTTCTCACGCCATGCGCGCACGTTGAGGCGCAAGAGGGGGAGGAAGGCACAGCGCACGGACTCGATGACACCCTTCCCCTTGTGACGCACGACCTCGAGCATTCGAAACGCAACCTACAAGACATCCAAGAACGTATCGATGCGGCTTATGGACGTCATCGCCTGTATCAAGCCCGTAGTCGCGCCATCGAGGAAGAAATCGCCGCCCTTCGCCTAGAATTGAACGCCCAGACAGCACAAGAACAGCATGTAACGCAAAAGCAACGCGCTATCGAGCGCCTCATCGAAGCCTATCACCTCGCCATATCAGAACAAAAAACGCTCCTACAAGAACAGAAAAAAAGCATCGATAGGCTTGTCATCATCTTACAGCACTACGCCTTACGCCCGCCATCCTTTGCCTTCTTTCGACCAAAAGAGGCCGACACATCCATACGCCACGCCATTCTGTTACGCACGCTCTATCCCCAATTTGTCGCTCAAGCCACACGCCATCAACGCGCCATGACATCCATACACGCCCTCATCGAGAAAACAAGCACCGAGCAAAAACGCCTACAGGAATTGGAAAAAGAACTCCTACAGGAAAAGCGCGCCATGCAGCTCCTCATTGCCCGTAAAGGACAGCATCGCCAACAGATGACCCAGAGCGCATCAGTCGCCTTGCGTCGAGCAGAAACCCTCAAAGCCCAAGCACGCGACCTACGCCAATTCATCGATAAACTCATCCTCGAAGAACAAGAAAAACAAAGACAACGCCAAGCTCTCAAAGAAAGAGAACAACGAGACAACAAAGAACCAGCCGCCAGCAACGACATCCCGTCCCCACAAAAACCGCCTCCCCCCACGTCCCCCACAACACACGCCAAGAAGAGCCCCCCTCCTCAACACAAAGAACGCCCGTCTTTTCACGCACCATACCGCCATGCCCAACAGGCAAAGGGAAAACTGACACCACCCTCAACAGGGAGAGTCGTCAATAGATTTCGAGAAAAAACACCCCATGTATACTCTGAAGGCGTCGTTATCGAAACAGGCTTCAACGCCACAATCAAAGCATGCGATGATGGGAAAGTTCTCTATGCTGGCACATTTCGCACCTATGGACATATGGTGATCCTCTCTCACCACCAAGACCTTGTGAGCATTGTCTCAGGCATGCATGGCGTTCTCGTCTCAGTGGAAGATCTAGTCGCCCAAGGACAGCCCATAGGCTTCATGCATCGCGCCAGTGATGTCGCCCAAGGACAGAACGCCCCACGCCTCTACATGGAGCTACGTCTCAGGGGAATCCCCATCGACCCTGTAGCGTGGCTTTCCTCCTCCATAGGACAAGGCCATGACAGCGACAATAAAATATGAAAAAAAATGCTCATGTGAGCTTTTCACGTCCCTATAAGAATATATATGGTATAAGAGACGTGTGTTCTGCTCATGTCTCTACGTTCTTGTTCACCTTTTAGCCATCATAAACAGATGTTTTTTTGTCGTTCGTTCATGCTCTTCTTGCTGTGTTTAGGATTTTTCCTTAGCCATCCCGCCTATGGTGAGACGCCACAGGGGACGGAGGCGGCTGCCAAGGAGGATAAAAAGGATGCCATGTATCGCTCTTTAGAGGATTTTGGCAATGCCATCGATATGGTCATGCACGGCTATGTAGAAGATGTGGACGTGAAAGCGTTGGTGGGGGCGGCCATCAATGGCATGTTGCAATCGCTGGACCCGCACTCTGCCTATTTGGACGAGCAATTCTATGAAGATATGCAAATCCGCACGAAAGGAAAGTTTGGCGGGCTTGGTATCAACGTCACGATGGATGAAGGGGTTGTCAAGATTGTCTCGCCTATCGATGATACGCCTGCTGCCCGTGCGGGCTTGCAGTCCAATGACCTCATTATCGAAATCGATGGCGCTCCCGTCTTTGGCATGACCCTGCAAGAAGCTGTTAATCTCATGCGAGGCGACCCAGGGACGACTATTGTCATCAAAGTCCTTCGTGGCAAGGAAGAGCCACGGGACGTCACCATCGTCCGTGATATTATCAAAATAAAATCGGTGAGAGGACGCCTAGAAGGCGATGTGGGATATATCCGTATCACCGACTTTAATCAAAATACGCGCGATACGCTCATTACCGCCATTGACGAGCTCAAAGAACAGAAAGCAAAGAAAGATACCCATGACCCCCGTATCAAAGGTTATATCCTCGACCTACGCAACAATCCGGGGGGCTTGCTCGACCAAGCCATCGCTGTGAGCGATGCCTTCCTCAGCACAGGTGAGATTGTCTCCACAAGGGGACGCAACAAGGCGCGTATCGCACGTTGGGACGCCGCCAATGACGACCTTATCGATGGACTCCCTCTCGTTGTCCTCATCAATCAAGGCTCGGCATCGGCATCGGAAATCGTCGCTGGGGCATTACAAGACCATAAGCGCGCCATTGTCCTCGGCACGCGTTCTTTTGGCAAAGGCTCGGTGCAAACCATACGCAATCTCACGCCAGCAAGCGCTGTGCGCATGACAACGGCGCTCTATTACACGCCATCGGGACGCTCCATCCATAAAAAAGGCATCGAACCTGATATTGTCGTCGAACAAATCCCTCTGCCAGAAGAAACTGAGGAAGAAGACGCTGAAAGGCGCGCCCCCACCAATAAGACCGAAGACGCTGACGCCTCAGACGACACAGAGACAAACGCCACCAGCACCCACTATAGCGCGGAGAGCCAAAAAGATTTCCAACTTCTACGCGCCATCGACCTGCTCAGGGGCGTCCACTATTTCCAAGACGCTAAAATGAACGCCACCGCCCATGACCCTTCTGTCAGTAGGCGCTGAAAACAAAAAACATCCCCCTTCTGCTTATCGCCTTGGCGTTGGCATGATGGTCTTTAATCACCAAGGCCATGTCTTTTGCGGACAAAGACATGACGCCAAAGATGATATTTGGCAAATGCCTCAGGGCGGTGTAGATGACAACGAACATCCCCTCAATGCTGCCGTCCGTGAGCTCGGTGAGGAAACAGGCATGGCAAGCCTTGTCCTCCTCTGTGAAAGTAGCCGATGGTATCGATATGACCTGCCTTCGCGTTTGCGAGGGAACGTATGGAATGGCCGTTATCGAGGACAACAGCAAAAATGGTTCGCTTTCCATTTTGTGGGTGACGAGTCAGAGATTACCCTAGACGCCCATGCGCCTGCCGAATTTCGCGCCTATAAGTGGGCGTCCCTCGACTATCTGCTTCAGCATGTCATTGATTTCAAAAAAACACTCTACGAGAATGTCTATGGCGAATTCAAACATCATAAACATCTGCAAAAACCGCCCTATTGCGACGCCTTTTCTTTCTAAGAAAAACATCTAAAAAAAGGATAGGGGGTCAATATCGATAACACAGCGCACCGATGACGGAAGGGACAGCCTCCCCACCCAATCACGTATCAAGGGCGCAAGGGAACGTTTTGCGTCAGATTTCACCAGCAACCGCCAACGATGTCGGCCAGCAATCATGCGTATGGGCGCATGGGTTGGCCCATAGAGGCTTATCCCTTCTTGATGGGGAAATTCTTGCGCTAAGGCGCGCGCTACTTGTTCCACATGCGTATCATTTGGCGACGAGAGGATGAGCGCGGCCATAGAACCATAGGGGGGAAGAGAAAAACGCGCCCGCCCTTGGGACTCTTGGCGCAAAAAACGCTCCGTGTCATGGCTGATAAGGGCGCGAAAAATGTCGTTATCCACATCATAGGTCTGTACCAGCGCCTCACCCTCCTTCTCCCCCCGTCCAGCACGTCCCGCCACTTGATGAAGAGTCTGAAACATACGCTCGCCCACACGTAAATCGTAGGAGCCATGGCATGCGCCCATATCGGCATCCACAACCCCCACCAATGTCATGGCGGGGAAATGATGTCCCTTTGCCGCCATTTGCGTGCCAATAACAACATCCACATCCATCCCCGCAATACGCCCCAACGCATCCTCCATCTCTGCGCGTTTTCCCTTCATACGGTCGCTGGCAAGCACCAAAACCCGCGCATGGGGAAGACGCCTCTTGAGCTCCTCCTCTATCCTATCCACCCCCGGACCACAGGAACGCCATGTGTCAGACTCGCCACAATGGGGACAATGGGACGGAATCGCCATGTCATACCCACAATAATGGCACAGCATCTTAGGCACATGGCGGTGTTGCACCAAGCGATTCTCGCAATGGGGACCCGTCAGCCACGTCCCACAATGGGAACATACCGTCAAAGGCGCATAACCACGCCTATTGAGAAAAAGCAAACTCTGTTCCTTCTTCTCCATACGTTGCTGTATGCCCTCTAACAGGGGCATCGAGAGGAAATCACCCTTATGGAGAGTCTCTTCACGCATATCGATGAGACGCCAGCGGGGAAGGCGCGCCTCGCGAAAACGCTTCTGTAATAAGACGCGATGATACTTCTTATGGCGCACATTGACATAGGTCTCGATGGACGGCGTGGCAGACGATAAAATCACGCCACATGGCACACCTTTCGCCCGCACGATCGCTAAATCTCGCGCATGATAGACGACACCATCCTCTTGCTTATAGGATGGCTCGTGCTCTTCATCCACGACAATAAGCCCTAAACGCTTTAAAGGAAGAAATAAGGCAGAACGCGCACCCACAACGACATCACCTTCACCACGCACCACGCGATGCCATAGGGCGCGCCGCGTCGAAGACGATAAACCACTATGCCAAACAAGAGGCTCGACACCCAATATGGAACGGCAATGTTCTAACCAGTGATGCGTCAATAAAATCTCGGGAAGTAAAATCAAACCTTGCTTGCCTGTACGCAAGACCTCGCGCACAAGATCCAGATACACCCACGTCTTGCCAGAGCCCGTCACCCCTTGCAACAACGTCACACGAAACCCGCCACAGAGGCTTTCACGCAAGGAGGCACTGGCCGCCCGCTGTTCCCGATTCAAACGCCCCAATAATGGGGGCGACGACATAAACCATCCACGGGACAAAGATGAGACAGAGGCATGTGTCCCTTGGGATGATACCGATGTGATGATGTTCTGACGACATAGTCCCGACACAACAGACGCAGACACGCCACACGCTTTAGCAAGGGATGATTGACTTCCATAGGCAACAGCGCTAGCGCGCATATGGGAAACAACCTTCTTCTGTTGGACACTCAAAGAAGAGGCATAGGCCTGTTGATACGCCTGAGACAACACAAGGCGTGTGTCGCGTCGCGGCGAGGGGATAAACCCCTTGCCACCCATACTCCCTAACGTCATTTTAAGGAATCCCCCTTTTGGCGCACACGTCCATGCGGCGCTCCAATCGATAAAATCACGTAGCGTCTTATCAAGAATGATGTCCCCTTCCAACGCCAAAACCGAACGTAACGTCCCTCGATACGCGCCCTCACCCCCCACATGCCATACACAGCCCACAACATGCCTCGTACCAAAAGGCGCGCGCACCAACTGCCCACACACCACAGATGACTCCGCCTCGTAGTCGAAGAGCTTGTCCAATGGCAACGCCAACAATACTTGCACCCGCATCATAAAAACTCGCTATAATGACAGTGTCACAAGAAAGCCCATCGTCCCTCGTTCCATGACATCCCTTTTCTTTGTGATGGTCTTTGTGATACGTCGCCCTCCTTTCGAGACGTCCCCATGCATGACAGCATCGAAGCCTTCCTGACAGAGCGCGCACAGCAAGGCTCTTCCCACAACACCATCAAAGCCTATAGGAATGACATAACACAATTCTTGTCTTTCCTCAGGCAGTATCACGGCATGACTATGCCCATGAGACAATGGACGCGCACGGATTTTCGCGCCTTCGTCGCCATGCGTGAGCAAAAAGGCTATCACAGGTCATCCACAGCCCGCGCCATCGCCTCCATGCGGAGTTTTATACGTTTCACCAGCAAACGCCACCCGCATATGTCTTTCCACCAGCCCACATTGCCACGCACAAAGCCGTCACAATTGCCCCGTGTCCCTTCCCCCATCACGCTCTTTACCCTCCTCTGTGCCACATGTGACACCCCCAAAGAGATGACAGCGACAACGCCCACAGCGAAACCTCCGCCATTATGGATACAGAGACGCAATCGCGCGCTCCTCGCCCTCCTCTACGGCGGCGGCTTGCGTATCAGTGAGGCGCTCAACCTCAAACGCCACGCCATACAAGGCATGACAGACACCAGACCATCCCACATCACCATAGACGGAAAAGGACATAAGCAACGCAACATTCCGTTGCTCCCATGGGTGCGCAACGTCATAGGCGACTATATCCGTGTCATCCCACGCCATAAGGAACACACGCTATGGCTCTTTCCCGCAGAAAGAGGAGAGAAACTCCACGCTTCAGTCTTTCGGCGTATCCTCAAACGCCACGCACACCAACTGGGGGTCGCATCCCTCTCGCCCCATAGTCTACGCCACGCCTTCGCCACCCATCTCCTCCATCAAGGATGCGACTTACGCCATATCCAAGATATGCTTGGCCATGAATCTCTCTCCACAACCCAACGCTATCTCCACATGGACTACGCCCACCTCGCCCGTATCCACCGTCAAGCACACCCAAGAGGCTAAAACACCCTCTTGAGAGACAGGAAGGCAAAAAACGCATCCTCTTCACCCTTGCTATGATAAGGCTCATGGCGATAGTCCAACGCCATATGGGCGTATGTCCCCGCCGCTAGCGCCATGCCATAGTGAATTCCCATATCGAGAGTCCGTCCCGACGGCGCGCCATCAAAGCGGTGGCTGTCGCCATAAGGTGTCTTGTAGCGCATATCAATGACGGAGCGCTCGACCTTGAGAGGTTGACGCATCCATAAGGAAAGCCTGTCGGCCTTGTGAAAGACATGACGTCCCGTCAACCCCAAGACCATAGAGGACGTGTATGCCTCCATCATCGAGATGACACTTGTCGGCTGCGGCGTTTTCATGGATGTGCGTCCACCATAGGCGTTGAAAAAAGCCCGCCATTGAGTCCGCCCCGCACCAGAGCCTAGCGTCTTTGCCCCGCGCACACCAAAAAAGCGCGTTCTGCTCCGACCAAAGGAAAAAATCCCCGTGCCATAGCCAGAGAGAAAGCGGGACGACTCGTCTATGACACCCACCATCAGCCCGCCATAGACCATATCATCTCCGCGCACAGCATACTCCGCCACCCCAAGACGCGTCCCCCTCGTCCGCAACGCCCCTGCCCCATACCTCGTCCCCTTCGCCTCATCAGTCGCCACCATCACACCCACCGCATGGTCTGTGCTCTCGCCATAGCGATGGTGCAGAGACACCGCCATCACATCATCACCCACCATGTCGCCATAGGGAAGCGCATGGTACGCGCCATACGCCCCATCATCCTCATGGTCTTGCTCATGGTGGGAAAACAACAGAGACGTCACAGGCATATCGTTGGCAATCCCTAAAGAGAGGGTTTGCTGTCGGCGCGTTGGCATAGAGACGGCAAGGCGCGCACGCCACCCCAGCTGCGCGGCATGGCGGTTGAGGAGAGAGCCTGTCCCATAGACGCCATACGCATGGGGACGGGTCGCCACATGGTGGACGCGCGCCTCTGCCACCATAGACGTGCGTTGATTCCTCCAGAAGACATGAGAGCGCCTATGGGGTCTCCTATGCCCCGTGGCGGTATCATAGACTCCCATCTGTCTATCAATCCAATTGAGCCTATCATCTGTCGTCCATCCCTCTTTTTGCCTATAGGTCAGCGCCTTCATACTGAGGGCATAGGGGGTATAGCGATTTTGCGCCGTCCATGGCGTATCAAAGGCATCATATAATGTGAGCCCATGCTCCACCGCACTCAAACTATCACCAAAACCAGCGCCAAGATAGAGCATCCCCATGCCACGTCCCGCCATGAGAGGCGTCATATCGATATAGGCGGAAGAACACACATCCCCTTGTAAGATAAGACGCAACCCTTCCACACCACAGGATGAAAGAGATGGGCTCGCAAGGGATGAGGGCGGTGAAGGCGGGGCGGATTGTCCTCCTCCTTGCTGCGACGAGGGATATGGACGACAACGGGTGTTCGTGAGAGACGTGATAGGGCGCGTCGCGCACTCTAAATCCATCAAACCCTGCCCATGATACAGCGTGTTATAATCATTGTCGCCATCGCCATCAATGTCATAAGAGCGCGACGCCGTCGCCAACAGACGCGCCACAAGACGCTCACTGCTCAATTGGTCGCCAAAAACATCTTGTAAGAGCGCAATGCCACCAGCAATCAAGGCAGCAGCGGCATTGTTAGTCCCTCGCGTGGAGGACAACGTCAAGCTCGTCTTATATGAGCCATTGTGCTCACGGCGCTCCCGATAGTAAAATGTTGTGGGCGTGGCCAGACAGTAGGAAAAGGAAAAAGCGAGACACCGACCAGAAAACCCATCGACGCCAACGCCAACAATACTATAAGGCTTGATGATGCTCTTGGACAAAAAACGCCCGTTCCCATCAACCACCGCCCCAGGCAATCCCGCCAAAGCGCCAACGCCCGTCACCGACCTATCCCATCCCGCAAAGATATAGATGTCTTGATTGTGCTTCAAGGCTCTCTCTTGCGCCGTCGTCGCCTTGTCCACGACATTCTCTATCAAGGCACCATAAATGCCTTTGTAAAAACCCCGCACACGCTCTAAAGAAGGCGGCACGTACCCAGCCCCCAGCGCCACATGATTGACAAAAAACGGCGTCGCGGGAACGGCTCGCTCTAAGGTCGTTTGTAAGTGCATGTGATTGCTGATAACGACAATATCGCGCGTCATCGCCTCCCCACGGGCAAGACGTATCACGTCATCCGTATACACACTCTGCGTATCAGACACAGGAGGAATGGAAGGACTCGTATAGACATGGAGTGTGGCATCGGGAGCAAGGCCATGGGTCGCGGTCTTCAAGGTTTACAAATTGACCAACGTCGATGGGGTGCGCGCGCCGTTGATGAGAGACATCACGCCCATCTCTTCAGCCGATATTGTCCCTTTATAGGAAGAATCCTTAGACACCGTCCGAATCGTGCCAAGGTTGGCATGGACGAATTCAGGGTGTGTTTTATCGAAGCGATAGGTCGTGATATAACGTATCTGCGCGCCCGCCCCTAGATTATGGCCATCGCCGCCGCCAGTCCCCCGCCTCGTATACGCAAAGGCCGCGCCCACTTGGTCTAGACTCGGCTGATTGGCATATTCATAACGCGCCCGTACCGCATGGGCCACCTGCCAATTGCTCGTTGCGCGCGGATTCAAGTACAGGTCATCATATGACTTCGCTTTAGCCAATTCCTTACGAAGACGCGCCAACGCGCCATATTGCGCCCCCGTATTCGTTGAAACATCGCCACCACCCTCCCCACGCAATGCCTCAACGGCTTGCTTGGCATTCGAAGTGCCATAAGACACCGAGACCTCCGCCGCAGGCGAACAAACTCTCAGCCGTCTTTGATTCTTCCGCTTAGGGAAGGTCCGCGCTATCCCCTTCTGCTCAACGCATGCCTGCTCGGTGATACATCTTTGAGCGCGCCTATCCACAAAAAAAGGCCCGACACCACTCAAAACGCCACACCCTGTCGCACATATTTTTTCTTGCCCCACCGATGCCGTCAAACCTCCTTGCGCCACACATTGCTCCATAGAGACACACTTGCTCTTGTCACTCTCTGTGCCTAAACCATACACATAAGGGGACGATGACGCACATGACGCCACGCACATCCCACCCACAGGACGCGATACACCAGCAACACAATGCTCATCACCCGCCACACAGACGCCCAACGACATATCAACGCCACGATTGCCATGCTCTAAACAGAATTGCGCCGTCGGCGGATGGCATACCTTGTCACGAATAAAACGACCCTCGCCACCAGAGAGACAAGACGCACGGGCAACACACACATGGCGCAAAGAACCTAACCCCTGAACCTTGTCGCCAGAACACATCTGCGCATCGCTGACGCAACGCCCTTGACTCATCAGCCTCTTCATGTCGTAGAGACGCCCCAACCCTCGACAAAAGGCTTGCCGGAACTCCACAGAGTACTTCCTATAGATGGGGTGTGAAACCGTAATACATCGTCTATCAGGACCCTCCCCTAAACTGACGCCCCGTCCCTCTGGGCATGTCGTAACGCACTGAGTCCCCGCGCTATTACGGAACGCCCCATCGCCACATTGAGAAGGCCAGACACAGCCATCACCACTCACATTGAGAATCTTTCCCTGAGAGGCGCACGCATTGGGACGTATGTTATGGCCACAAAAACTCTGACGCTCGCCCTGAACCCTAAAATTCACCCCCTTACGCCCCATGCTCACACATTCCAAGTGCGTCACACAAGGGGACGTCTCATGGATAAGCTTTTCATGGTCGGCATATTTTAGTAAATTCGGCCTCTTATCACATGCGCCAGAATAGGGATAGGGAAGGGAGAGCACTTGAACGTCACCCCCCATAGGCTTGGCTGAGGGCTCGGCTGAGGGCTTGGCTGACCCACCCTCAACAGCAAAAGCAGAACCGACACCCCCCATGAAGACACCCCCCATGAAAAACATCATGAAAAACATCATGAAGGCTATACCCGCCACCATCCTACAATAGGAACATCTTTGAGAAACATCACATAACATACGTCACTACCTCCCATATCATTCTCATGAGTCTTTTTAAAGACGATGAATCCATATCCATCGCCCATGAGCTTAATTCCCTCGCCCATGAGTTTAATCCCCTCGATAGCCTCTCTGTCAAGAAAAATATCTTGTCACGTCTCAGACCCTATGCTATGCTCCTCTCTGTGTCCTACACCACCCTATGACCTTGTGTCTTCTCTTCACCCCTAGAGTCACCCCCTCCTATGTTCCTTTTTTCTCGTCATTTTTTTACCCTCCGTTCTTTCTTGAGTAGCCCATGGATGTCACGGGGTATGTCATGGGGGGGTATGTTATCGGCCATGTTATGGGGGGTTTTATGGGCGACACCCTATCCTTCCTTTGCTGAGAGCATGCAAGAGACGACACGCGCCAATGGTTGTGTGCAAAATGATAGGCGGGGCTTCGAATGTTTTTACCATGTGGGGGATGACATACCCCAGACCATGAAAGAGGCGGAAGAAGCCTCCATGGCCTGTTTTCGAACCCTCACGGAATCTTGTAACAACGAGCGCGGCGGGACGTCATGTCGTTGGGCGGCGCGCTTCACATGTCGCTCCATTCTCGATAGAGCACGCTCAAGCCTCATGGATGATGGGGAGACGCCCTGAACGCCGCGGCAGCCGCCTCGACAAAAGCCTCGCTCAAGGTGGGATGTGCCTGACATTGCGTCATGATGTCCTCGCATGACGCCGAAAAACGCAAAGCTTGTGTCGCCTCAGCAATCATATCCCCCGCCTGTGTCCCCACAATATGCACCCCACATACCCTATCATCGTCATACGCCAAGACTTTGACAAAGCCATCCATCGCCCCCATCGCCCCTATCGTATGTGCCCGTCCATTGGCGCGAAAAAAACAGACACCCTTCTTATAGGCACAACGGCTGTCGCCCAGAGCATCTTCCGATAAACCCACAGACGCCGCCTCAGGGTCCGTATAGATGACAGCAGGGATATGCTCTTCTTGCAACCTGTCAGACACAACGCCACAGAGCGACTCGATAGCCCTCACGCCTTCGCCAGATGCTTTATGGGCTAACATCTTTCCCCCTATGCAATCACCTATGGCGCAAACGCCATCCACATTGGTGCGAAACCCATCATCCACAATGATGAACCCTCTCTCGTCATAGGCAACACCCATCGCCCGCAACCCCATATCAGTCTCGTGCGCCATACGCCCCACAGCCACCAACACATGGGACGCGCGCAATGTCTCTTGGCGCTTATCGTCATGCCCTAGCGTGAGATGATAGACTCCCTTATCCACATGACAAGACTCGACGCGCACGCCCATATGCCAAGAAAAGCCTTGCTTTGTCAACGCGCGATGCATGGCCTGGCGGATGTCTTTATCCATACCCGCCAAAATATGCTTCTGCGCCTCAACGACAGAGACGCGCGCCCCTAAACGACGCCACACAGAGCCTAACTCTAAGCCGATATACCCGCCCCCTATCACCAGCAAATGCTCTGGTACAGCGTCCAGAGAAAGACATGACGTGGAGTCCATGACACCAGACGGCAGAACATCGAGACGGGATGGCATACTCCCTATGGCAATAAGAAGAGTCCTCACATGGTAGAGCGTCCCCTTGTCGTCTCTCGACTCCTTTTTATGGACAGAGACGCAAAATCCCTCCTTATCTCGCCCCGTCACATAGGCATGCCCCGCCACAGAGAGCGCATGCGCGCCTTTTAAGAGAGAGTCAGCGCCACGCGCCAAACCAGCGATAACAGCGCGCTTTTTCGCCATGAGCGTCTTGACGTCCATCGTTAAGCGACTGCCTCCGCCTATCCCCCAATGGGTCAAATCATCGCATGCATGGCGATAAAGGTGAGTCCCATGGAGCAAGACTTTAGACGGAATACATCCCTCATGAAGACAGACACCACCCCCCGCCCCGCGCCTATCCACACAGAGAACAGACAAGCCCCGACGGCGCGCCTCCGCCACCGCCGCCAAACCTCCGGGGCCCGTCCCTATGACGCCAAGATCATACAGCATGCCGTCATACGCCTAAAAGCATGCGGTCTGGAGACTCAATGGCATGCTTCACATGCGCAAGAAAGGTGACAGCCTCGCGCCCATCGATCAAACGATGGTCATACGTCAACGCTACATACATCATAGGACGCACAACGATGTCGCCATCCACCACAACGGGACGCTCCTTAATGGCATGCAAGCCTAAAATGGCGGACTGGGGAGGATTGACAATAGGCGTCGATAACAGAGAGCCAAAAACACCGCCATTGGTGATGGTGAATGTCCCACCAGATAAAGACGCCATGTCCAAACGCCGCGTTTTCGCACGCGCCACATAGTCAGCAACAGAACGCTCAATATGGGCAAAATCCATGCGGTCGGCATAGCGTAACACAGGAACAATCAACCCCTGAGGCGACGCTACAGCAATGCCAATATGGGCATGGCGCGGTTGAACTTTCTCCTCACCATCTATCCACGCATGGATGATGGGGTTGTACGCCAATGCTGACACAACGGCTTTGACAAAAAAACTACTGAAACCCAATTTGATGCCATAACGCTCTTGAAACATAGACTGATAGGCTTGGCGCAAGGCGATGACGCGACTCATGTCGATCTCGTTGAATGTCGTCAAGAGCGCTGCCTCTCGTTGCGCTGTCTTTAAATTCATCGCCACCAAACGCCGCAAAGACGATAACGGCGTGCGCTCCATCTCGTCATCCCCGTCCGCCATAGGCGACGCTGGCGACGCTGAAGGGAGACGCGCCGACAACACATCCTGTTTCGTGACCTGTCCGCCACGCCCCGTCCCCGTCACATGCGCCATAGACGCGCCTTGACCCTCTTGTGCCATATGGCGTTGCGCTGACGGCAGAGGCGGACGCACACCCTGAACAGGGACATGTGGGACAGGAGGTGAGGAGGGGGGCGGGGAAGGTGGCGGCGGGGATTGTGGCGGCGCATGCGCCTTTGCGTCTTGCTGTGTATCGGCAACGGGCTTCTCCCCACCGCCACGCCCTATCGTCTTGAGGACATCCCGCTGTGATGTCTTTGCCTTGCCAGAGCCACGGAGCGTGCCTTGAGCATCAATCTCGGCAAGAATGTCACCTTCCTTCACCTTGTCGCCTACACGCACGTGGGTTTTCTGTAAGACACCCGCCGATGGCGCATAAATCTCTAGAGTCACCTTCTCTGTCTCGAGCAATAACAAGAGGTCATCCTGTTCTAACGTCTCCCCCTCTTTTTTTTGCCATTCTAAGACATCGGCATCAGCAATGGACTCACCCAATGCTGGCACTTCTACGCGCACTGTCATGGTGATACACCCTCCATCATACGCTTCGCCGGCATAGGCGACGCGTTCGTTTTTCTCGTTCTGCCTTGCTTGTCGCCTTGCGCCTCACATGACACTGGTGAAGGCGCTGGTGAAGGCAATGTTTGCGCTGGCGTGTGTTCTGACACCCGCTCTGGTGGGGCGACTCTGTTGCGCTGTTCTTCCTGCTTCCCAAAAGGCCCATGAAACACCTGATGTAAGAGACTCTCCAATTCGCGTTTATGGCGAAACATCATGCCTGTCGCCGTCACGGCTGACCTCTTTCTTCCCACATAGAAGATATTGTCCGTTCCTGTTTTGTCCTTCATCTGTCGCACCCATGTGAGCTCTCGAAGACGGGGCGCGATGTAAGACCATGCGCCCATATTCTCTGGCTCCTCCTGACACCATATGAGAGGCACATGGGGATAGGCGCGTAAATACCCTTCGATGTCTAAGGCGGGAAAGGGATAGAGCTGCTCGACACGAAGCACCGCCACATCGTTGATTTTCTGCGTGTCGCGCCTCTCTATCACATCATAGTACACACGCCCCGAACATAAAACAATATGGCGCACAGAAGAAGGAGTCGTCAATGACAGCTCTGGTAAGACGCGCTTATACCCGTCCTTCGACTCAAAATCGGCAATGGACGATACACATGCCTTGTGCCGTAGAAGCGATTTCGGCGCCATGATGACCAAAGGACGGCGGAAGGGACGCCTCATCTGACGGCGCAAGAGATGGTAATAGTTTGCGGGAGTCGTGCAATTGGCAACAACCATATTCGTCTGAGCGCATGCCTGAAGGTAACGTTCGAGACGCGCCGACGAGTGGTCTGGACCTTGTCCTTCATAGCCATGAGGAAGCAACAGCACCAAGCCCGACATACGTAGCCATTTTTGCTCTGATGCCGTGATGAATTGGTCGAGCATGACTTGCGCACCATTAGCAAAATCGCCAAATTGCGCCTCCCATATCACCAACGTGTGCGGCTCTGCCAAACTATAGCCATATTCGAATCCTAAAACGCCAGCCTCAGATAAAGGGGAATTGAGAATCTCACAAGGCGTATCACGAGCGCCCACATGCGCAAGCGCCATATAAGAACGCCCATCCTTCTGGTCTATCAACACAGCATGGCGCTGACCGAACGTGCCACGAGCGCTATCCTGACCGCTCAAACGTAAACCCGTCCCCTGCTTCAATAAAGACGCAAACGCCAATAACTCACCTGTCGCCCAATCGATGCCCTTGCCAGAGGCAACAGCGCGCAGGCGCGACGATAACAACGTCTTCAACTTTGGGTGGATATGAAAATCACGAGGATAAGAACATAACGTCGCCGCCAACCCCTTGAGTTCCTTATGGGTGAGAGGCGCACCATCTTCATTAAAGAGCGCCTTCGATGGCGAACGCCCCTTCCAACGCCCCTCCATCCAATCGGGACGAGGCGCTTTCTTCGTCGCCGGCGATGATTGCGCTTCCTGCATGCGACGCCTCAGGGTGTCCTGAAGCGCCTTATCGTCATCAGCCGTGATGACACCCGATGACACCAATTCCTCCGCAAAAATGTCTCGAACCGTCTTATGGCGACGAATAGCCTGATACATAAGAGGTTGCGTAAAAGAAGGCTCATCCACCTCGCTATGGCCATGGCGGCGATAACAATACATATCGACAATGACATCGCGCTGAAAACGATAACGATAGTCTGAAGCAATCTTCATCGCCCTCACCACTTGCACCACATCATCGCCATTCACATGAATGATGGGAATGGCAATGGATTTGCCATGGTCGGAACAATAAGGCGATGAACGCGCATCCACAGGACTTGTCGTAAACCCTATCTGGTTATTGACAATGATATGCACCGTCCCACCCGTCCTATAGCCCTTGAGGTCAGAAAGGTCCAACGTCTCCGTGACAATGCCCTGTCCCGCAAAGGCCGCATCCCCATGCACCAACACCCCTAACACCAAAGAGCGGTCTAATGCGCCATCATCACGCTGATGATAACGCCATTGCTTCGCCCTCACCTTGCCTAAAACAACGGGATTGATGACTTCTAAATGGGAAGGATTCGCCGCCAAAGAGACATGAATCTCCTTGCCCGCAAAAACCCTGTCCGCTGACGCCCCCATGTGATATTTGACATCACCTTCGCCCTCAAGCCCCTCACCACTCTGTTCATTCACGGAAAAATGATAAAACATCGTCTCATAAGGCGTCTCCATAATATGGGATAAAACATTTAAACGCCCACGATGCGCCATCCCTAACACGACATCCTTCGTCCCAACATCACATGCCGATTTGAGTAAAAACTCTAACGCCACCAGCAAGGACTCCCCTCCCTCTAAACTGAAACGCTTCGTCCCCGTATAGGCGCGATGGAGAAAACGCTCGAACAACTCACCTTCATTGACCTTCTTGAGCGCTAACAGCGATTCCTCACGAGACAAGGAAAAATCCACCCCCTGCTCCATAGAGTCACGTAGCCAGAGACGCTGTTCCTTGTCATCCACATGAGCATATTCCACAGCGATATGGCCGCCATAAATGCGGCGCAAACAGGATACCAAGCGGTGAGGCGTCATCACATGGCAACCCAAAAAGCCACCCACATAGACATCCGTCTTATCATCATGCGCATCTAACCCGTAATGGGACGGGTCTAAATCATCAAGGTGGCGTCTCTCACGCCGTCCCAACGGGTCTAAATCGGCAAGATAATGCCCCCGCCCACGCATCGCCTGAATAAACAACACAGCCCCCATGCTCGCCCGCAACATCCTGTCGTCATAACGCCCGTCCTGTTGCCTTGTCTCTTGCGCGCCTTTATCCTGTGAGAGACGTCCATGGAGACTCTCGAAAAAATCGCGCCACTCTTGGGACACGGAAGAAGCATCGCGCACATAGGCATCGCCCATGGCTTCCAAAAATCCCGCACTGGACGCATCGAATGACGCGCCTCTCGTCCCTCCCATAGAACGACCAGATGTCTTGCCCATGGTTAAACCTCCTCGCCATACTCCCGACTTTACACGCACGCACCCATCCTGTAGAATGGAATGCTTTTACTATATAGTGTCCCTCACAAGGATACTATGCCATATACAAAAACATTGACGAGCATGCCGCCTAGAACCCCACCTAGAACCCATGTCCATACAGACCATGACCATGACGACACATATCGTCGAAAAGATATGAAGGTCTGCCTCGACATCATACGCTCCTTCCCCCAAAGATACAGCTATCCCTTGACACTTGTCTATCAAGTGGGACGAGTCGGCTCAACCTCGACTATGCATGCCGTTAAAAGATACTATCCAGGCGCTGTCGTCCATATCCACGCCCTGAAGAATAACGAGAAACCCCAATTATGCCACATGCTCATACGCCTATGGAAAATGGTCTATCCCGTCCATATCATCACGCCCATCAGAGAGCCCTTGCCATGGAGCCTCTCTTTCTTCTTTCAGCAAGAAAAAGAACGTATCAACAGGGACTATTCCCGCACTATCAGCGCACATGACGACAAGAGTCGACAGAAGCCACACAGAAGGCCAAACAAAAAATACATCAAAAATTTATGGACGTCATTCCTCAGAGACCATCTCACCCCTGCCATCGAACATTACGATACATGGTTTGATAAGAACATACGTAGGCATTTTCACATCGATGCCTTACGCATGCCTTTCCCCCAACGAGGATACCAGACGTACCATCATCGCGCCCATAGACTGCTCGTCTTTCGCTCCGAATTGCCGGATCGAGAAAAAGAATCCATTCTTGCCTCTTTCCTCGATATCCCCCTCTGTGCCATCACAGCCCGCAACGTCTCAGCGAAAGGATACCTCAAGGCATGCTATCAAGCGCTCTCCCTCAAGACACACCGCCAAAAACACGCCGATGGTCGCGCCAAAAAAGTCGCCAAAAAATCTTTGAGAAAAGCCGCCAAAAAATCCCATATCACACGACATTTCTATTCTCTGACAGAGACACGACAACATCAACGCCGCCAGCCACGAAAAAAACACAGGCGCTCCCTCAAAAGGATACGCACCTATCTGCAAAGTAAAAAGCAAATCGCTGGCCTACGCATGAAAATCCATAAGACGAAGAATCCAAACATCGCCCTTATCTATCAGATGGGAAAAGTTGGCTCGTCCGCCATCCTTGACGCGATGGTGCGTTCCTATCGAGGCGCCGTCTTCCATACACACAATCTGTCCTCACCACCAGACAAGACGCGCCATATCCACACGTATGTGAAACAATGGATACAAGACCACCCGACCTATACTATATCCCTCGTGCGCAATCCCCTCGAACAGGCCATCTCGTGGTTTTTCGATAATCTGAGAACCTATAGCCCGTCTGGACATGCCTTACTCCAACAACAGCACCATGATATGAATGCCATAGAGCTCAGCCCATATCTCCAAGCCTTTCACAAGCACTATGACGCCATCCTCCATCGAACGGAACATTGGTATCAAAACAACATAGAAAAATATCTCCATATCGATGTGTACGCGCGGGAATTCCCGCACCATCAAGGCTACAGCATTTATGAACAAGGACATCATAAGCTCCTCCTCATGCGTAGCGAATGTCCAGACGCACAGAAAACGCACATGATACGCGCCTTTATCGAAGCAGAGGATCTGTGTGTCCTACGTTCCAATGTGACAGCGTTGCGTCCCACAGCATCACTCTATACACGCCTGAAAAGGCATATCGTCCTCGACAAAAATCAAGTGGAGGCTCTACGCTCATCACGCTTCTTCCGCCACTTCTATGAACCAGACACCATCGAGGCAACATGCGCAGTTTATGGGCATGAAAGACCACAGCATGCGCGCCCGGGAAGACTCGAACTCCCAACCTCCTGATCCGTAGTCAGACGCTCTATCCAATTGAGCTACGGGCGCGTTTCGTGCTAAAGTAGTGGAGAAGAAGTATAGTCAATTTTTGACTCCTTCACAATCGTTCAATCGTTCAATAGCTCACAGGCGATGCAAGAAAAGCTCAAACCCATGATCTCCCTCCCCCATGTCGCCCATCTGGTGAAGGAAATCAATATCATCAACGCCACCATCGAACCCTTTCGAGACGATATTACCGACTTTAAGACGCTGGACAAGAAACCGCCCCGCACGATCATCGCACTCCATCACGCCCAAAATGATGAGAGCCTCTGCGACCTCTATCATACCTTACGCCATAACACATCCCTGCCCGTCGCCTCCATGTATGGCACGCCCGACGGACAATATAGCATCATGAAACTCTTCATGAAACAATGGGTGAAGCTCCATTCCCTCTTTTGTGTCACGCTCTTCTATCATCCCATCGAACAAAGCTTTCGTATGTTCCTCGCCTCTCTCTATGACAGGGAAAAATCGCTCCAACAGAATCTACAACACTATAAAACCATACGCCATAGATTAATCAAGCAAGCCACCGCATGGATAGCATCGACCTATCTCAGCGGTTTTGGTATCAACCCCTACGCCCACCCTTTCCCAAAAGAACGAGGCTGGGCTCTCTACCATTACGGACAACATCGATTCCTCTTTCTCTCAGCGTACATCCCCCATAAAAAAAGAGACAGCATCATTCAAAAAGCCCTCTCCATCAAGACATGGGAGACACCACCAAAAGACAAGGCAACAGACGCCCTCATGCCGTGCACACAAGAGACAAAGGAAGCGCATCAGGCATGCTATGACGCCATGCAAGAACATCAGCATTTCGCGCCGCACGTCATCAATGCCATCAAAGAGTCCCCCATGTGCCAACATTTCTATACCGCTGAGCACATCACAAGCCTGCTGACGCCCTACCTCTATGATGTCGCCAGCGCCCACCGATTCGACCCCTCACACAAAAAAACATCCACAAAAGGCGACCCCTTTATCATCCCTGCACAAGCAAAAAAAGGCGACACAAAACAGCATATCGACGTCGCCTTTAGCACCTACGACCTCACCATTGTGAAACATGGCATGGAACGCGCCCTTCGAAGCCATGTCATCAACCTCGTCTGTGTCTATCAAATGGGGAAGGTTGGCTCAACGTCCATTCATCAAGCCCTAAAACATTCCTATCAAGGATGTAGTCTCCATTTTCATCACCTCAACGACCATCAACGTTGCACGCCTAAGAATCACTTTGTCCTCGCATGGGCAGAACGCGGATACCCCATGTCGTTCATCATTCCCGTTCGCAACCCTCTCGAACGCTGTATCTCGTGGTTTTTCGATGGACTCCACGAATATGCGCCAGAATGGGAAGCAGAATTGAAAAAACGCCAAGCCGAAGGCGATACACGGGATTTCCTTAAAACTATCCCGCTCAAAGAATGGGAAAAAAGATTCTTTAGCGTTTATCCCAACATCGAAACATCAGCCGCCACATGGTTCGATAGGAATCTTAAACATTATTTCGATTTTGATGCCTTTGCTCTCGACTTCCCTCGCGACAAAGGATACCTTGTCCATAGGCGTCATAACCTTCAATTTCTTATCCTACAGAGCGAACTGCCCAACGTCGCTAAAGAGCATATCATCAAGAATTTTCTCGGACTCGCCGACCTTCACTTGAACACACTCAATAAAACAGACGACAAGCCACATAGCGCTATCTATACTCAATTTAAACAGAACGTGACATTCAGCAAAGAACAAATGGACCATATCTGTTCCAGACAACTCTTCACGCATTTTTACACTCAAGAGACCATCGATGCCACAAGACAACATTATATGGCCGCCTCCCCCACAGCACACACGCCAAGCTTGACATTGACAGAAAAAAGTTCTTTATAGGATAGAGAGAACATCGTTTCACAATCCTCTTGATATGTTCACGACAATGAAGACACGCCCGACAAGAACACTCTCAACACTCTCCGTAGGCCTCTTAAGCCTTGTCGCTCTGCCCTCCTGTGGACAGAACGGATTTTTCTCTGACCGCTATATCGACACCGACTACACCATACAGACGGCGCGTGAACGTGACGAACAAGCCGTTGCCGAAGGCAAACCCACGATCAAGGAAAGGCTCGTCAAAGCCAATAAGGACGAATTGCGCCAAGAAATTATCCAGCGTATCAAGGAAAATCTTCGCGCTGAGAGGGAAAAAGCGCGCAGGGAACGCGCTCTCGCCGCCGAGGAAGCGCCAGACGCCAACAGACAGCGCAACATCGCCGCCCTCAAAACGACCCTCTCCAGCGTCTTGCAGAAAGAACGGCGTGAACGTATCAAAAGAGGCTTCGCCACCATATCCTTTGACGAGGACAAGGACGATTACCAAGAACGTATCTTACAGACCGTCAGAGCCGCCCTCGCTAAAGATGCCGATAGTCAATTTATCCTTGGCGCTATCACGCCAGAAGGCGCAAACACAGACGAGCAAAAGGAACACACGACGCGCGCACGACAGAAAATTAGTGAAGTCGCCAACGTCATTATCAGCAACACAGGCATGCCAAAAAATAATCTCTCTTATTCCATTATCAGCCGCAACGACAATACGGATACCATTGTCTTGCGTATCAAAAAATAAACATGCCCGCTCAATGCCCTCCCAATGCCCCTCTCAATGAATGAACATCAATTCATCACCCTTGCCGAGTCGTGCATGGACAGCATACGCACAGCCTTAGAGGATGCCGATATAGACGTGGATGATGATGACGATGTCCTCACCATTCACTTGGGGGATGGACGCCAATTGATTCTCAATAAACACCGACCCATGCAACAATTATGGCTCTCTTCTCCCTTCTCAGGGGCAAGCCATTATCGCTATGACGCACAAAGCACCACATGGCGTAATACGCGTCACCCAGACGACACCCTCCCGCATAAACTCTACCAAGAAATCAACAGCCACACAGACAAACATATTAAAACGCCATGACTTAAAAACGCCATGACAGGCGCGTCACGCCCGCATCACGCCTATGGCACATGACACATGGCACGGGCATGCGCCACTCACGGGGATTGGCTTTGCTTGAGTTTCTGTAACCAACGGAACACGGCAGAAACCTCCTCGATGAGGTCAGAGGGAATATAGCTCTCTTCTTCCACCGAACTATAGAGGGACCGCGCCAAAGGCACATTCTGCATGATAGGAATGCCCTCCTTCGTTGCTGTCTCTGTTATCAAGCGCGCCATTCCGCCCTCTCCCTTCGCAAGAAGAATGGGAAGGGGTGTCTTGCCCTTTTCATAATAGAGTGCCACCGCAATATGCTTGGGGTTTGTGACAATGACGGACGCTTTCTTCACTTTCTCTGTCATCTGATTCATAGCGATCTCCTGGAACATTTGTTTGCGTTTGCCCTTGATATGGGGGTCTCCCTCCATCTCTTTATATTCACGCTTCACTTCATCCTTTGTCATCATCAAGTCCTTGGTGTGCAATTTTTTCTTGATAAGAAAATCCGCCGCGCCGATCACAACAAAAATCATCACGGAAAAAAAGGCCAATTGCCCCACCATCGAGGCGAATAAGACAAGAACACAGACGATACCACACACCGACGGCGCATGAAGAATGTCGTGCAACGTCCCTAAAATGACATGGTAAAGAACAAAGGTGAGCAATAAGACTTTGAGGACATTCATAAGAAACTCGAGGAGTTTCTTTTTGCCAAAGATGTTCTTGGCATTGTTGACAGGGTTGATTTTATTCATGTCTGGCTTGAGGGCTTCGAACGCCATAAGAGGGCCGAATTGGAGCATATAGGCAAGAATGCCAATGACAATGATGATAAGAATCACTGGCGCAATGATCGTCATGGCCAAAGCAAAGACCGCCTCGAGGGTGAGACCCAGTGCGACGTCGAATTCTTCGTCCAAGAAATAGGCGGGGCTTTGTATCATGGTGCTTAAGGCATCGACCCAATCGCTCCCAAGATAGGCCATCGTCCCAAACAACGCCCCTAACAGGATGGCAGACGCAAAATCTTTGCTAACAGCGACTTGCCCCTTCTTACGCGCATCACGTATTTTTTTCGGCGTTGGCAGTTCTGTCTTTTCGCCGCTACTCTGTCCGCTCATTGGACAAGCACCTCGAGGGCTTCAATGGTGAATTCTATCTCGAAAAACTCTCGCCTGAGGTAAGGGAACAGAATACCCACATAAAGATACAACATGAAGATGGCGATCCCGCTCTTGATAGAAAACGCCACACTAAACACGTTGAGTTGCGTGGCAAAACGACTCACCAAAGCCAACGCAAATTCAGAGAGCATCATCGTCATGACGACAGGCGCAGCAATAAGAACCGCTAAACGCGCCAAAAAATCAAGACGCTCCAACATAAACAGCACCACAGAAAAGGTGATACGGGGAAAAACCGACTCCACAGGCCAAAAGCCATAGGATATATACAATGCCGACAATAAGATGAGAAGGCCGCCAGAGAGGATGAAATACATGATAAAGACATTGAGCATCATCATGCCAATGGGCGATGCCTGATTGCCAGAGAGAGGGTCATAGGAGCTGGCAATAGTCGCCCCCCTTTGATTGTCGATAAGAAAGCCAGACGCCTGCACAGCCCAAAATATCAAGGCTGAGCCAAAACCCAATAACACCCCTAAGGCGACTTCTTTGATAATAAAGAACATGGTGGATATGTGACTCGTGAAACCAGCCTCATGGAACGTGGTATGGACATGGACAATAATAGGACTCGATAAGGCGATGATGACAGCCGTGCGCATAGCGCCAGACACCCATTGCGGGGATAGCACAGGAAGAAACAAGAAAAAACCAATCATGCGCGCCGTGCCAAGCATGAGCGACTTCACGAAAGGCGCTAATTGTTCTATGCCTTCCAAATCAACCATGACACCTATCGAATCTGCGCAATCATATAAAAGGCATTCTGCGTAAATTGATATAATTCCTCGCCTACCGTCGACGATGTCACATAGATAGCAAAACTCACCGCAATCAATTTGATACCGAAAGCGAGCGTTTGCTCTTGAATTTGCGTCAAGGCTTGCAACAGGCTGACGATGATACCCACCAAGGCAGCAACGACAATGGGCGGAAGAGAAAGATACAAGACAAGCAACAACGCCACCGACATGTATTCAATGATGTAGTTGATACTCATGAGCTTTCTCTATGGGGCTTTCTCTATAGGGATTTCTCTATGGGGATGTCTCTATAGGACTACACGCCGTATGTAAGAATGAGGCTACGCGCCAATTGCGACCAGCCATCCACGACAACGAAGAGAAACAGCTTCAAGGGGAGAGAGATGGTGAGAGGCGACACCATCATCATGCCCATGGCAAGCAACAAGTTAGAGACGATCAAGTCGATAACGATAAAAGGAAGATAGAGCAAAAAGCCTATCTCGAAGGCGGACGTCAATTCGCTTATCATAAAGGCGGGAATAAGAGTCGCAAAACTATCCTCTGGGAGAGACTCTGCCATCTCTGGCGGCCAGATTCTCTTTATGGTCTCTAAGAAAAAGCGGTGCTCTTCCTTATGGGTATGCTCTGCCAAAAACCCTTTGAGAGGCTGTGCGATGTCGGTGACGCTATGGTATGAACTCTGCAATGTGCTAAAGTCCTTGCCCGGGGCGCGCTCTGCCATAGCGCTCAATGTCGGCGCCATAATGTAGAGGGTCAGTATTAAAGCAAGGCCATAGAGCGCCATATTTGGCGGTATCTGTTGCACGCCTAAGGCATTCCGCACAAGAGCAAGCACAATGGCAATTTTGACAAAGGATGTCGTCATGAGAACGGCGATGGGTATCAACGATACCAACGACAAAAGGAGGAGGATATTCGTTGTCTGGGGGAGGTCTGTCATCTCACCAATTTTGTAATCTCAACAATGAGTTCCTTGTCCTTCGCGCCGAGCTCTTGAGGAGAAAGGAGTTTCGCTTCCGCCATCGCAACACCCATACTCAAAAGTGTCATATGCTGTGTGGCATCACGGGGAATGGTGAAACGTTTGCCTACGGCCAATGTTTGTATCTCGCCTACCGTTGTCTCCCAACGCGCTAACTCGAAACGAACATCCACATCGAGCGCATGGAGAGTCTCTGTGGGGATAAGGGGCGCGCTCTCGTCATCCGTGCCTTGTCCTGTATCCACGACATCCATAGCTTGGGCAGGGGCCTGAGCAGGGGCTTGGGCGGGGGCTTGTTGGGCGGGGGCCTGTTGGGCAAGCGCCTCTCCTTCTGTGTCATTGGGCGTCTCTTCGTCTGTTGCGCTGGGCGTCTCTCCTTCTGTGATGGTGGCAGGAGGGTCTTGCGCTGGCATGGTCTCGGTATCAACAGGCATGTCTGATGATGCATGGGGAGGGTTTGACGGGTCGCGCATAGGGATAAGGATACCATTGCCTGAAATTCATCCTTCGACACCGAAGAGCCATGAAGGGTCGCCATAAAGGGTCGCCATGAAGGTTCTATGTCTTCTTTACGTGTCGCCTTTAGCCCTTTTGTCCCTCTTTTGTCGTTATGACGCTGGTGAGGCGCTTCTTTAGAAGACGAATTGCTCGGCAATGATACGGCGCGCCAATTCTTGGCCTGGGTCAAAGAGGAGTGTTTTTACAATATCGCAACGTTCCTCGATGGTCGTTGTGACGACATCGCGGATTTCCGCATGGTCAGCCACACAGCTCACGGGTCGTCTTTCACTCTCGAGAATATCGAAACGGATGGTCGCATAACGAGGAATGAGCGCCCCATGCCAACGTCGAGGACGAAAGACGCTGATAGGCGTGATAGACAAAACGGCCGCATCCAACGGAATGATAGGGCCTTTAGCAGAGAAGTTATAGGCTGTGCTACCAGCAGGCGTCGCCACCAACACACCATCACATATGAGTTCCGAGAGACAAACCACGCCATCGATGCTGAGACAAATACGCGCTGTTTGCCTTAATTCGCGCAAAAGAGAGACTTCATTGATGGCAAGGGCGTCATGGTTTTTGCCATCAATGGTCGTACAGCGCATATGGAGGGGATGGAGTTGGGTTGGCTTGGCCTGTTGCACACGCTGTGGCAGGTCGTCCATGACGAAGGGATTCATTAAGAATCCTTCCTTACCACAATTCATGCCATAGAGGGGACAATCCGACTCCATATGGTGATGGAGAGCGCGCAACATCGCGCCATCACCACCAAGGACAACGATGACATCACAGGAAGACGGCTCGTTCTGACCATAGTGGGCGATAAGAAGACGCTGTGCCTCTCGAGCGGCTGGACTCACCCCCGCCACAAAATGTAACGTCGGAAGACTCGACATCATCTCCCATCGAGACATCGTGTGAGTCCGTGTGACATCGCTACCCTCCCGTCACATTCATATGACGGGTCAGCGTCGCATGGGATTTTTGCATATGGGCGACAAAGTCATGCTGTGATGGCTTACGGGCGATAGCGCCTTGAATGGCATGGACGAGCGCCGTATCATCGTCAGGGGGGCTGGCGCGAAGCACATCTCTGAGGGAGGCATGGTCTTCATGGGCAAGACACATATAGAGCTTGCCTGTGCATGTGAGGCGCACGCGATTGCATGTGTCACAAAAATGATGGCTGAGAGGCGTGATAAACCCCACATGAATCCCCGCATCGGGAAGCCAATAGCGGCGAGCAGGCCCTTGAAGCGCAGGGGCGACACACGCTTGAGCAGGCTGTAGACGCCAATGTTTCTCAACAGAATCATAGAGAGAGTCCAGCGAGACAAATTGCTCATGGCGAGAAGACGCCACCTCACCCATCGGCATCACTTCTATGAAGGTGAGGTCATATCCCCTCTCGGCGCACCAACGAATCATGGCATCACTCTCATGGTCGTTGATACCACGCAACGCCACGACATTAATCTTTATCGCTAAACCGCATGCCGCCGCCTCGTCAATGTTCGATATGACATGGTGGACATCACCCCCCCTCGTCAATTGACGAAAGCGGACGGGGTTGAGGGTGTCAAGGGACACATTAACGCGCCTCACACCACAGCCATAGAGATCTTTGGCATAACGTCCCAGTTGCGTGCCATTGGTCGTGAGCGTGAGCTCTTGTAACGGCATGGACGCTAAGGCGCGAAACAGCGCCATAATCCCTCGCCTCACCAATGGCTCGCCACCAGTGATACGCACCTTTTTCAAGCCTAACCCCACGAAGACACGACACAGACGAGAGAGTTCCTCTAACGTCAAAAGCTCCTTCTTTGGCAGGAACGTCATGGACTCGCTCATGCAATAGAGACAACGCAAGTCACATCGGTCCGTCACCGACACGCGCATATAGGTGATGGCACGCCCAAGAGGGTCTATCAATGATGGCTGACGGGGGGTAGAAGGCAAGGAATGCGCCATGATGTGCTTCTCCTATCGTCTCTGTATGCTATGTGCGAGAGTGCGGACGGCGAGACTCGAACTCGCATGCCGAAAACTCAGCGAGGGATTTTAAGTCCCTTGTGTCTACCATTCCACCACGTCCGCTCGCCATAGACACCCTCACAATACACATTTTCGACATAGCATGCAGGACACATATCGACCGCCAGTCCCTCACAGAGCATAACGTGGTTCATGGGGTGATGTCGTTGTCTGAACACCACTCAACAGAGCATAAAGAAAAGCGCACACCCCCGCAATAACGCACCATATCATGACATAGCGGAGAATATCCCCTCGAGGCATAGACGTGATGAACGACATGCCACGTAGCACCAGAGCTAACAGGATGAGCATATACAGCAAATATCCTATGCTCTCGCCACCCATAAGTCATTCTCCTCGACGTTGCCTCTCCCATGATAAGAGTGTGGAGCCAGGGGGGGTCGAACCCCCGACCTCTACAATGCCATTGTAGCGCTCTCCCAACTGAGCTATGGCCCCTCGATAAGACATAGCCTCACCCATGCCACTCGCTCTATATATGCATACTGTTAAGAAAAAAGATAGTATCTTATGGACGCTACGTCCACCATGTCGTCCCCATGACGTCCCATAGATTGATGAAAGACACCCTTTATGCTCGCCCATACCATAGCGCATGCCTGCCTTCGGGCCAGCATTGTGCTGGCACAATACGTGTGCCAAGCGATAAATCTCTGTCCCATCGGGCGTTGATCATCGCCTCCATGGCATGGGGACGTTCATCTATCGACAATCTGCTCGAGAGTGACGATGTTTTTGCAACCCTGAACGCCTTGCGCGCGCTGGGCGTGCGTATCGAGAAAGATGACGCTCAGAACAGCGCCTCCCGCTGGCATGTGTACGGGGAAGGTGGCTATTTTATGACACCCGCTGAGCCTCTCTTCATGGGGAATGCTGGCACGGCAACGCGTCTCTTAGCGGGGGTTGTGTCGAGTCAAGCCATTGTCGTGACCTTCGAAGGCGACAATTCCCTGAGCCAACGTCCTATGGAGCGTATCAGCGTCCCCCTCTCGCAGTCGGGAGCATCCTTCACATTGCGGGACGGACGCTACCTTCCGATGACGGTGCGTGGCACAACACCCGCCCTCGCATGCCAATGGGCGTCGCCCATATCGTCGGCGCAAGTGAAATCGGCCCTCCTCCTCGCTGGCATGAAAGCCATTGGTCTCACGCACATCACAGAGCCATCTCCATCCCGAGACCATACAGAACATATGCTTCGCCATTTCGGCGCGTCCGTCCTCAGCACAACCGACAAAGATAAGGGTATTCCCATGGTCTCTATGGCATCACAACAGCGCCTCGAGGCGCGCGCCCTCGATATACCAGCAGACCCAAGTAGCGCCGCCTTCCTCGCCGCCGCCCATCTCATTGTCCATCGACACACGCCAAACGCCCCGCCCATGAGTCTCCGTGATGTCCTTCTCAACCCACATCGTATAGGCTTCTTTCGCGCCATTCACAGAATGGGAGCGCACGTAACTTATCACGACACACGCACCACATGCGGTGAGACAATAGGCACTCTCCACATCACATCACGCCCCCTACACGCCATCGAGACATCCCCCGACGACACCGCCTCTATGATCGACGAATACCCCATCCTTGCCATTCTCGCCGCCTACGCCCAAGGCATCAGCCGATTTCGAGGACTCAACGAGCTCCGCATGAAAGAAAGCGACCGCCTCTATGCCCTCTATCAAGGCTTGACTCAATGTGGAACGCAAGCCTCCATCGAAGGCGACGACTTAATCGTCCATGGACAACATACAACCGACAACAAGGACAAAACAGAGAACACACCCATCCTCTTATCCAGTCAAGGCGACCACCGTATCGCGATGGCATTCCTCATCTATGCCTTAGGCGGACATACCCAACGCGCCATCGGTATCACCAATGCCTCCACCATCAACAGCAGTTTCCCTCACTTCCAAGACACGATGGCTCAACTCAGCGTGCCCATAACCCCGTACCCATAACCTCATGTCCCTGACACACAACCAAGAACACCTCTAGAAACACCCTCTAGACATACCATGAACAGCCATCAGAATACGATCATGATTGCCATCGATGGGCCCGCTGGCAGCGGCAAAGGCGTCCTCGCCCGCCATCTCGCCGCCCATTATCGCCTACAATGGATTGATAGCGGTCTTATGTATCGCGCCATTGCTATTCAGTTAGGGAATCGATGCTGGACATCACTCACAGCCGATGAACAGCGCCATATCATTGCGCCCTTGCGCGCCGCTGGCGCGCCCTCAGAGTCCCACCCCGCCATACGCCATGAAAGCACCGCGCAAAAAGCATCCATGATCGCCCAAACAGCGGCGCTACGCACGGCACTGCTTCCCATACAAAGAGCGCGCGCCAACAACCCGCCCGCCCCCTTACGAGGAAGCGTCATGGATGGACGCGATATTGGCACAGACGTCTTGCCCCATACACCCTATAAAATATATCTCACCGCATCCCTTGCCATACGCGCCAAAAGACGCTACAAAGAGTTGCACAATGTCTCAAAAACGACTAGGATGGACGATGTCATGGATGATATGTCCCGCCGAGACGCATGGGATCGAGAGCGCCCCGTTGCTCCTCTACGCAAGGCAAAGGATGCGCTGACGATCGACTCCACGCATATGGACGAGGAAGAAACATGGCAGACGGCATGTCGCCTCCTCAAGACAAGAGGTCTCGAGAGAACGCCGTGAGGAGCGAGGCATGAGACTCATGACGGGAAGTCGTGAGGAGACATTGACGCCAACGGATGAAAAAAGAGGTCAAAAGACGTGGCAGAAGAAAGTTTCGCGCAGCTCTATAAAGAGTCTCAGCATGTCCAAGCACAAAATGTGCGTGTCATGGGGAAAGTTGTCTCCATAGAAAACGGACAAGTCTTGGTGGATGTGGGATTGAAGTCAGAAGGATATATCAAATTTCAAGAATTTGAAGATGAAGGATATACATCCATCGCCCCGGGCGATGAAGTCGAGGTCTATGTGGAGTATCTTGAGAATAAATATGGTGAGACAACCCTCAGCCGCCAACGTGTCCTACGCGAGAAGGCATGGGAAGAAATAGAAGAGATTTATGCCAATGAAAGGGAAGTCAAAGGCGACATCATACGCCAAGTGCGCGGAGGGTTCATTGTCAAAATCAAAGGATTGTCGGCATTCCTGCCGGGCTCACAAGTGGGCCTCTATCCTGTGGATAATGCCGATGACCTGTTAGAGACAAGACATTCCTTTATCATCCTCAAAATCGATAAGAAGCACGATAATATGGTTGTCTCGAGACGCGCCATCTTGGAAAAAGAACGCAGTAAGGCGCGGGACGAACTCTTCTCTACCCTCAAAGAAGGACAAATCCTCACAGGCACGATCAAAAACATTACCGATTATGGCGCTTTCATCGACTTAGGGGGAAGCGATGGCCTCATGCACATGACAGACATCGCATGGAAACGCATACGCCATCCATCAGATGTCCTCAAAATAGGCGAAAAAATCAAAGTCAAAGTCATACGTTTCATCCCCGAGAGCAGGCGT
The DNA here is from genome assembly GCA_014332745.1 of Alphaproteobacteria bacterium GM7ARS4. Lineage (NCBI taxonomy): Bacteria > Pseudomonadati > Pseudomonadota > Alphaproteobacteria > Alphaproteobacteria bacterium GM7ARS4. Next base: position 180,171 of record JACONL010000001.1, read on the forward strand.
ATCAGCCTCAGCATGAAACATCTCACAGAAGACCCATGGGAGCGAGTCGAGGAAAAATACCCCATCAAAAGCCAAGTGCAAGGACAAGTGACGAAAATTACCCATTATGGCGCTTTCACCCAATTAGAGGAAGGAATAGAGGGATTGGTGCATATTTCAGAAATGACATGGGCAAAGCACGACATCCAACCACAACAACTCCTCAAGGAAGGCGACATGATCGACGTCAAAGTCATCAATATCGACAGAGAAAAAAGACGTATCAGCCTCAGCCGTCGGGAATGCATCCCTAAACCTTGGGATAGGTTTATAAAAAATCATAACGTCGGCGACGTCATTGAGGGACGCATACGCAATATCGCCTCTGACATCGGACTCTTCGTCTCCATCGATGACACCATCGATGGACTCGTCCACATATCCGCTCTCTCATGGAACACCGACGGCAAAGACGCCATTAAAAATTATCGAGAGGGCGACACCGTCAAAGCAAAAATTATCGATATCAATGGCAAAAAAGAGCATGTCTCACTGAGTATCAGAGAGCTGGAAGATGACCCGACCCTTGTCGCCATAGAAAAAACCAAGAAAGATGACGTCGTCACATGTGTCATCCAAGCCATTGACGACAACGACATAACCGTCCTCGTCCATGGTATCCTCAAAGGGACAATCCAAAAGCGCGAAGTCACCCTAGACGAAAAACAGAAAAGTCTCTCGCACTATAACGTTGACGATACCATCGATGCCGTCGTCACAGGGATCAATAGCAAGAAAAAGACTTTGCAACTCTCCATCAAAAAACTGGAAGAGAAGAAAGAACAAGAAGACCTAGAAATTTATGGCACCGTCACAACCCATACGAAGAAGGAAAATCTCTTTGCCAAAGCCCTTGCAAAAGCCCAAAAAGCAAGCGCCAAGACCGACAGCGACACAAAAGACGACACAGGGGACGACACACCCAAACAAGAGACGCCTTCATCCTAACAGAATCGCCAAAAAGAGAGCGCGCAAAGACTCATGAAAGGTATCCTCAAGGCGTTTCCACGCCACATCGTCACACATGTTCAAGAGGCACAACGCAAGACTCGCTGGCGCGTCATCGCCTTTTTTGCCCTTCTATGTGCCATCATATTGTCATCGTTCATCCGTGATGGCGCATCTTTCGCCCCCTATATCGCCCGCCTACACATAGAAGGATTCATCGAGAATGACCAACAACGCCTTCACGCCATAGAATTTCTGAAAGAAGACCGCTGGGCTCAAGGACTCATCGTCTATATCAATAGCCCGGGCGGCACCCTCGTTGGCGGCGAAGCCCTCTATCGTAGCCTTAAGGCTCTCAACGATAACCATATACCAGTCGTTGTCGTCATGGGTGAGCTCGCCACATCAGCTGCCTACATGACGTCTCTCGCTGCCGAACGCATCTTCGCCTATGAAGGCACAATCACTGGCTCTATTGGCGTCATCCTCCAGACAGTCAATATCTTGGAACTCCTCAAAAATATCGGTATCAGCACCGAAACGTTCAAAAGTGGCGACCTCAAGGCTGTTCCTAACCCCTTCGAACCCATCGATGATAAAACACGCACAGCAACAAACAAGATCATCGAACAATCACGGCTGTTCTTCTTTGACCTCGTCCGCCAACATCGCCAATTGGACGAAGACACCCTCACATCCTTGAAAGACGGACGTATCCTCCTTGGCGCGCAAGCCATAGAGAAAAATCTTGTCGATGCCCTGGGCGGTGAACAGGACGCACGCACATGGCTCATCGATACCCATGCCCTCGACCCCCTTATCCATGTCCATGACATTACCTATGGCGAAGAACATTTTTTCCCTCCCTTGCCATGGCACAACACACACATGACATGGACAACATGGGTACAGACAGCGCTCATGATGCTCCTAAAAGGACAAAGAAGCGAGATAAGCGCCTTAAACCCGCCTCTCCATCGCCTCTTGCATCAGCAACAAGGCTTGTTTGCCCTATGGGTCTCGCCGTAACACCCCCCTTCTTCGTTGTCGGTGGCCTCTATCGCGATACGTCATGGCGCGCACTCGCCAGTGACACCAAAGAACAACGGCACGGCCCTTTTGACACATGGCAAGAAGCGCATGCCGTATGGGCACAAACATCATGGGCGCATGTGGACTCATGCCTCACCCGCTATACCATTAGGGATTCCCGCGACCATATCCTGATAGACGCCCATACACGCAGCAACCCATAGAAGAAGAAAGGCCATCCCCCTACCCCCCTATATCCCCCTCCTATGGCTTATGGCTCTTCGAAGAGAACGGACTCTCTGGCCGCATGGAGCAACGCCCGCGCCTTGTTGCGCGTCTCTTCATACTCGTTGGGCGCTAGACTATCCGCCACAATCCCGCCTCCCGCTTGGATATAGAGTTTGCCATCCTTGATGATGGCCGTGCGTAAGGCAATGCAACTATCTAAATCGCCATTGGCAGAAAAATATCCCACACCGCCACCATATAAACCGCGCATGCATGGCTCCATCATGTCGATAATCTCCATGGCGCGTATCTTAGGCGCACCGCTCAGGGTACCCGCTGGAAATCCCGCCATCAAAACATCAAGGGCATGGCAATGGGGAAGGCAACGCCCCTCAACATTAGACACGATATGCATGACATGGGAGTATTTCTCTACAACCATCCGCTCGGTGACTGAGACAGACCCGCCCTCAGCAACACGCCCCACATCATTGCGCCCTAAATCTAAGAGCATTAAATGCTCAGCGCATTCTTTAGGGTCATGCTCTAATTCACGGCGTAGACGTTCGTCCTCCGCCACATTAGCGCCTCGAGGACGCGTGCCCGCCACAGGACGTATCGTCACAACAGAGCGATGCAAACGCACCAATAGTTCAGGACTCGCCCCCACAACCGCCATGTCATCAAAGTGAAAATAAAACAAAAAAGGTGACGGATTCAGGCGACGCAACGCACGATAAAACGCAAAAGCCGTCCCGTGATAGTCAATAGAAAAACGCTGAGATAACACCAGCTGAAAAATATCACCCGCATGGATATAGTCCTTGACATGGTCCACTTTTTCGCAGAATGCCTCCCGCGTCATATTAGACGCCACATTGGAAAAAAGTGTCTCCATCGCATGCCCGCCCACATCCTTGAGGTCCTTGACCATGAACATGGCGTCATCGCCCTGTCCAGCATTTTGTCCAGCATTCACGACTGAGATGGTCTCATCAATGGCGCTGTTGGCACGCTCCCACACCAGACGCGCCGACTCGGCAGTTTGGTGAGCACGACGCCAACAAAGAAAAGCAATGAATAAGACACCCTCAACCCAATCAAAGACAAGCATACGCTGTGGACGCATCAATAGGCTGTCATCGATTCCCAAGCCATTGTCCTGAGGATGGGTGTCCTCACGGCGGATACGCTCCATGAGATGTGCCATGTCATAGCCCATATAACCAAAGACACCAGCAAGAATAGACGGCATCCCATCGGGAATGTCCATCTGTGACTCCTCAATGAAACGCCTCAGCGACGCCAACGCATCGTCGCCTTGTGGCACAAGGCGAGGCGTCGCGTCTGTAAAGTCCCATAGGACAGCGCGATTGCCCGAACAACGCCACACCCTATCGGGGTCAATGCCAATGGCGGAGTAACGTCCTCGTTCCGTCCCGCCATGGGATGCTGATTCCAATAAAAATGTCCACGCCTTGTCCTTCCCCAGACGCATCAATGCCGCCACGGGCGTCAGTGTATCAGAACATAATGTGCGCCACACAATGGCACATCCCTTGTCCTGCCAGCGTGAGGCAAACTCTTCATAACATGATGACGGCGCGCGCAACATGACAGCAACCCTACCCTCAACGTCCCGCCTGTGATGGGACGATGTCATAGGAACAATTGACGATGCGCCCCCCTTTCATAAGAGCTCTTCTATGGCGCGCTCAAAAATAGACACAGAATATATCGAGCGTAAATAACGCGCATATTGCGTCATGAGGTCGCGACGCAAAGCACCCGCCAGCGACTCGACAATGGGGTCTGCCTTCTCCCTATTATCCACGTCCGCCTCGATAATCTCTTCAAGGACAGCAATCATATAGGCATCGCCTTTCACGTCGGCAAAGACGGCATCGCCCTCCTCAGCATTGAAGAGCTTCTCGACCATCTCCCCCGGCACCTCTTCCTCGACAAAATTGGAACGGGTGAACGGCTTGAGAGGGACGATGTTACTCTTATAACGTTGGGCAAATGTCTCTAAACGTTCTCCTTTATTGACAGCAGTGACAATGGCGTTAGCGCGCGCCGTCAGAATGTCTTTCCGCCTCGCATGCTGTATGGACGCGATGACGTCTTGTTGCGCCTCCGCAAATTCTCTTTGGCGCTCTGGTTCTTCACCATCGACACGCAAGACAAAAAGCCCCGTTTCTGTCTCCACAACATGGCTTGTTTCATCAAGAGGTAAATCAAACGCAAGACGTAGGAAACGCACCCTATCATTCTCGGTGAGAGGCACATCCACCGCCTCGCCCTGTGGATGATGTCCCTGTTCATCAATGGCGGGAATGTCCTGAAGGGGGATATTGACAACATGAGAGGCATCCTCCAACGTCCCACCGCCAGCAAAGGCATCCTCTATCTGTCCATAGAGGTCAAACACGGCATCCATGCCTTCATCCAACAGAATCTCCTGACGTATGAGGTCGCGCACCTCTTCATAAGGACGCACAACCTCTTCCTCGATATTGTTGACAAGAATGGCATGCCAGCCAAAAGGCGACTTCAAAGCATCACTGACTTCACCCTTCTCAAGAGAGAACACGTCATCGGCAAGGTCGGCGATCACCTCTTGCTTTGTGTTCCATCCCAGTTCGGCATCTTTTTCCTCCATATCGAATAATGTCGCCGCCGTTTCCAGAAAATCCTGACCGCCTCTGATAAGCGTGATGGCACGGCGTAATGTCTCTTCATCGTCGCTGAGTATTTGGTAGATGTCGCGCTTCTCGGGCTTTGTATAGGCATAGCCTCGCCTTTCCTTGTAGAGGGCGCGTAAACGCGCTTCGTCAATAGCCATATCCTCCTCCATATCACGCACATCCAGAGACAAAAGACGCACATGACGATAGGGGGGTGCTACGAATTGCTCCTTATGCTCTTCATACCACGCCTTCTGTTCATCGAGAGAAGGGACCTTCGGCAGAGGAACAGACTCAAGGGGCAACAGCATACTACGACCACGACGGGCTTGAGCGCGCAACGCCACGACACTATGAAGAATTGTCTCGGGAATGTCTAAAAAACCAGCAATGGCATGCGTCAGCTGACGGCGACGAATATCTTGACGCAACCCCTCGACAAAACTCTCCTCCGTGTAAAAATTCTCATTAAGGACTTGGCGAAACTTAATCTCACTGAATAAACCACGCTCGTCATGGAATTCAGGCGCAGAAAAAATGGCTTGGCGCGCCGCCCTATCACTCGCCGCCAACCCCAAATCGAGAGACGCTTGGTCAAACAACGCACGCTCCACTAAATCCGACATCACCGTGTCCACAAATCCTAGCGTCTTCCCCATGTCATAATCCATCTCCCGCCCCAGCGCCTCACGCACCTTCTCGGTCTGCACACTATAGAGGCGCAAAAAGTCATCACCCCTTATCTCCACAGAACCAACCTTCGCCACGACAACATCGCGATTGGACGATGTGAAAATATCGCCAACACCCCAAAGGGCAAAACTCATCACAAGAAGAAGACTCAACAACAGAAAAAGAAGACGAGTCACGCCCCTTTCAAGCCAACCAGTGATAGATTGCAATAACATCATCGTTGTCTCCTCACCCTATCATCCCTAAGAAGAACGAGTCGGATAGTTAGGCGCCTCACGCACAACCGTCACATCATGGACATGGCCCTCTTGAAACCCAGCACGGCTCATGCGCCTAAAGACAGCCCTCTCTCGTAGGCGACTGAGGGTCGCTGCCCCCACATAGCCCATCGCCGTCTTGAGCCCACCCACCATCTGATACACCACATCACGCAACGTCCCGCGTAAAGGCACTTGCCCCTCCACCCCCTCGGGAATCCACTTTTTCTCATAGGACTCCTGCCCGTAAGGCGCATCCCCCTGAAAATAGCGCTCGCCGCCCCCTTCCTTCATCGCCGCCATCGACCCCATGCCCCTATAGACTTTGTAATGGCGTCCTTGATAAAGGAACGTCTCGCCCGGACTCTCCTTCGTCCCCGCAAAGAGAGAACCCACCATGACACTATCAGCCCCCGCCGCCAACGCTTTGGCAATATCGCCAGAATGGCGCACGCCTCCATCGGCAATCAAGGGAATCGCATGCTGTCGACAGAGAGGCGCCGTCTCTAAAATCGCCGTCAGCTGCGGCAAACCAACCCCCGCCATGATCCGCGTCGTACAGATAGAGCCCGGCCCTATCCCCAATTTGACGCCATCCACACCAACAGCAATGAGCGCACGTGCCGCTTGCGGCGTCACGACATTCCCTGCCACAATATCCACATCCTTATAGCATTGACGCAATGAACGGGCAGCCTCCACAACATAATGGCTATGACCATGAGCCGAATCAATGACAAGAGCATCCACCGCCGCCGCCACCAACTGGCGCGCACGCTCCATATAGTCGCCACGAACACCTACCGCCGCCGCCACACAGAGACGACCCGTCGAATCCTTGCTGGCATAGGGAAAGGCAGCCGATTTCTCAATATCCTTCACCGTTATCAAACCAACACAGCGGTAATCGCTATCCACCACCAACAATTTCTCGATGCGATGCTTATGCAACAGATGCATGGCTTGCTCGGAACTGATGTCCCTCTTCGCCGTCACAAGATTCGATGTCGTCATAACATCCTTCACCTGTGTCTTGGGATTATCCACAAAACGCATATCACGATTGGTGAGAATACCCACAAGCGTGCCTTTGTCCCGTGAGACAACGGGAATGCCAGAAATGTTGTGCTGTCGCTGTAAGGAGAGCGCCTCCTCAAGAGATTGGTCTGGATGGATCGTCAATGGGTCAACGACAATGCCTGACTCGTATTTCTTGACGCGCCGAACTTCCTCGACGTGACGCTCAATACTGAGGTTTTTGTGAATGACGCCAATCCCGCCTTCCCGCGCCATCGCAATGGCCATGGCACTCTCCGTCACCGTGTCCATCGCCGCCGACACAAGAGGCACATGGAGAGGAATATGACGCGAAAAATGACTCGATGTATTCGTATCGCTGGGAAGAACATCAGACGCTTGCGGAAGCAACAACACATCATCAAACGCAAGAGCTTCCCCAGCCTCATGACGCTCATGCGACATGGGGGTGCTGTGCGCGCCGCGCGCTAAACCCTCCACAACATCCTCCACAGACGCCGAAAAACGCCCCTCTTTCAACGCCTTCATAACATTCTTTGCCTTCACATTCTTTGCCTTCGTTCCCATACGCTTGTCACCTCACACACACCCATGATGAACCCCCATGAGCCCATGAGTATACGACATATCGCCATGTTATGCCACCATCCGCATAGGGATACCTCTCTTTTCCATATACGCCTTGACAGCATGAATTGTCCACCTATCGAAATGAAAAATAGAAGCCGCAAGAGCCGCATGCACACCACCCAACGTAAAGGCATCGAGCACATGGCGCGGATGACCAGCACCGCCAGACGCAATGATGGGAACAGACACCGCCTCACTGATAGAGGATAAGAGAGGAATGTCGAATCCTTGTCCGCTCCCATCCCTATCGATAGATGTCAGAAGAATCTCGCCACAACCACGCCGCGCCGCCTCACAGGCCCACGCATGCGCATCCAAACCACAAGGACGCCTGCCCCCATGGGTATAGACATCCCACCCCTCCTCTGGCTTGTCGGGATGGCGACGCTTCGCATCGATGGCAACAACGATACATTGACTGCCAAAACAACGCGATGCCTCATCGATAAGAGAAGGAGTCGCCACCGCCGACGAATTCATGGCCACTTTATCCGCCCCGTCCCGCAATAACATACGGACATCCTCCACTTGGCGCACGCCACCCCCCACAGTCAGAGGCATGAAACAGGCTGATGCCACCTCACGCACCTTATGGCGCGTGATCGCCCTCTCCTCATGCGTGGCGCTGATGTCAAGAAACACCAACTCGTCAGCACCCTCACGGTCATAACGCATGGCTTGGGCAAGAGGATCCCCCGCATCACGCAAATCCTTAAAGTGCGTGCCTTTGACAACCCTGCCCCCATGAACATCTAAACAAGGAACAATACGCTTCTTAAGCATGGGGATAGAGGCTGAGCACCTCCTCGATAGCGACATGATGGGCATAAAAGGCGCGCCCGCTAATGATACCACGCAATGTCTTGACCCCACTTGTCGCCAAACAACGCATATCGTCAAGGGAACGAATACCGCCAGAGGCAATCAACGGAATATCCGTCAGACTGGCAAGATAAGAAAGACCCTCTATGTCAGGCCCCGCCAGCACGCCATCTCGATGAATGTCGGTATAAATGATGGCGGCCACCTCGTAGTCCTTCAGCACATCCACCGCATGAGACAGAGAAACGGCGCTCTGCTCCTTCCAACCACCATAGGCAAGACAGCGCCCACGACAATCCAACGACACATTGATGCGCCCCCGATAGCGCGCACAGAGAGACGCAAATTCCGAGACCACACGCCCACCCCCATCACGACATTCTATCAGCACTGCTATGAATGTGCCAAAAACGACATGGGCAACACCCTTCTCAAGCCACCTCTCCGCATCCTCAACGCTACGTATACCTCCCCCCAACTGGATATTGAGCCCAGGACATGCCGCTAAGACCGCCTCAACATGACGACTATTCACGCCTTGTCCCTTCACCGCACCATCTAAATCGACCATATGCAACCACCGCGCCCCCTTCTCCCAAAAAAAACGCGCCTGGGCAACAATGTCATGGTGATACACCGTCTCTTGGGAAAAATCCCCTTGACGCAAACGCACACAACGCCCCCCTCGCATATCAATGGCGGGATACACAATTATCGAGGGCATCGAGGACATCATCCGTCATGGAGTCCAACGTATGAAATTACGCAAGAACGTCAATCCCACATGCTGACTCTTCTCTGGATGAAATTGCGTGCCAATGATATTGTCATAGCCAACCCATGCGGGAAAGCGCGCGCCATAGAGACAATCGGCAAAAATATCCTCATCCTTCATCTCATGGAGGTGGTAAGAGTGGACGAAATACACATCAGAACCATCACGTATATCCTTAAAAAGAGGGTGATGCCTCTTGTCGTCGCGCACATGAAGGGCGTTCCACCCCATATGGGGAATTTTCATGGCGTGACGGACGTCCGATGGAAAGGAAAACGGACGTATCACACCATCCAGCCACCCTAACCCTTGATGACACCCAAACTCAAAGCCTTGAGTCGCTAAGAGCTGCATGCCAACACATATGCCTAAGAACGCCTTGCCTTTTTCCCGCACATGCCTCTCCAACGCCTGCGCCCATGCGCCTTGGCGCCCCCCAAGACGAGACAAACAATCAGCAAAAGCGCCAACCCCCGGTAGGATAATATGGCTCGCATCCTCTAAGGCTGTGGGCTCTTTGGCAGATAGGACAGAGCCCTTGAACAGAGTCTCCTCACGTAAAACCCGCTCACATGCCTTGCATGCCGAATGAATGTTGCCCGACCCGTAGTCGATAAGCGCTATCGTCCTGTTCATAGCGTTACATCTAAGACAAGGGAACAGAAGAAGACGTCAGAGCATGATGGGACGAGCGCACACGCACAGAAACAGGACGATAGCCAGCCTCATACAAAAAGGAAGAACGCCACCCATGGGCATACAAACCCACCACAAGACCATAGCCCATCCATAATAACGACCCCCACAATAAGACAGCCCTTGTCCCGCCATAGAGATAAAACCACACCAACAACGATTGCACGGAACTAGATAACGCCAACAAGGTGATAGCAACACTCCACATCCTATGCCATAGCGCCCAAAACCCCTTGAAGAAAAAGGCCGCAAAACTAAAACCACAGGGAATAACAACCACAGACTTACGGGCTTGCCCCCCATCACGGCTTATGTCACTGCTGATGTCATCATCTCTGTCATCATGCCCGCCGTCATGATGTGTGTTATCCGTACGTTCATAGAGAACATAGAGCGTCGAAAAGAGTGATGCCATGAACGAAAACCCTCCTACACGCCTATAATTGTCCCTTTGTCGAGGGAATGCGGTCCTTTTGTCGCCCATCGATGGCCACAGCATGACGTAAGGCGCGCCCCAGTCCCTTAAAAATGGCTTCGGCAATGTGATGGTCATTCACCCCACAGAGCAAACGCACATGGAGCGTGATGTGACTACGGTCGGCAAAGGCTTTACAGAACTCCCTGAGCGATGATGTGGCTAAGCCGCCTATCCGTTCATCAGCGAATCGAACATCCCACCCAAGCCACCCACGCCCAGAGCAATCCACCACCACCATCACCAACGCATCATCCATCGGTGAAAGCACAGAGCCATAGCGCATAATCCCTTTTTTCTCGCCTAAAGAGCGCGCCAAAGCATCCCCTAAGGCAAGCCCCACATCTTCCGCCATGTGATGACAATCCACATGGATGTCGCCTTGGGCTTTGATGGAGACATCCATCATGCCATGCCACGCCCATTGCTCGAGCATATGGTCTAAAAAGCCGATACCCGTCTCAATATCATAGACACCCTCACCATCCAATGTGAGCGCGCCTTGAATATCTGTCTCTTTCGTCTTACGCTGAAAAGAGGCGGTGCGTCGTGTCATGGCCATGTCCCTCTAATCCCTTATCATTATTTGAAAAAATCTTACCATGTCCCCATATGCCTATATGCTATCATAGCACCTTGCCTATCCTACATGATAGGCGTCATAATATCTATGGGAACGTAACGGACAGACGGAGAAGATGGTGAGGATGTCTCTATTTTCCTTATGCTCTCATGAGGCTCATCATGAGAGGGGGCGCGCTTTCCCCGTCCCCGTCCTGTGTGTCCTATGCCTCGCCATAGGGTGTGTTGCCTTAGGAGTCATCTCTGTGTCCGACCATGCCTTTGCTCGCGCTTTGTCCGAAGAAGAGCTAGAACAGCGTCGCCAAGCAGATGAAAAAAGACGACTGGAGAGGGAAAAAAGACGCGAAGCCCAAGGCAGAACACCGCTCAAAGCCCCTGTGCATGCCGTCCATACCATCGGTATCCTCGTTAGAGAAAAGGATATTCCACCCGCCCTCTCTAATCTTGACCCCATCATTCAGAGGGAGGGCTTCTATGGCGCGCAAATCGCTATCGAAGACAACAATACGACTGGCGTCTTTATCGGCCATGACTATCGTCTGGAAGAGGTCTTTGTCCCCCTAGAAGACGATGTCGTGGCGTCATTTCGCCAACTGGCGCAAAAAACCGATTATATCTTGCTTGCCGTAGAGAAAGAGACTCTCCTCACCCTTGCTGACACAGAAGAAGCGCAAGGAAAAATCTTGTTTAATATCTCAGCAAGAGACGACACCTTACGCAACGACGCATGCCGACCCAATGTCCTGCATGTGATACCGAGCGACGCCATGCGCGCCGACGCCATCATCCAATTTCTTGTCTATAAAGGGTGGAAAGAGTGGCTTCTTATCAGGGGAAGCGAACAAGACGATGAAGCCTTTGCCAATGCCCTCAAAAGAGCCGCCTCGAAATTTGGCGGTGATATTGTCGAAGAAAAAATATGGGACTCGGAAGCCGATATAAGGCGCACAGCAAAGGCAGAAATCCCCCTCTTCACAAAACACGCCCCACCCCATGACGTCATGCTCATGGCAGACGTCAGAGGGAGATTCGGTGAATATGTTCTCTGGAATAGTTGGCGACCAACACTCATGGCAGGCAGTCAAGGGCTTGTCGCCACGTCATGGCATCGCACCCACGAACGATGGGGCGCAGCGCAAATGCAAAATCGTTTCCGCCGCACCGCCCGCCGTTGGATGGGCGAATGGGATTATGCCGCATGGGTTGCCGTGCGGTCGGTAGGAGAAACACTCACACGCATCAGCAAAAAAGACGCCATCCCCTCGCCCCAAGATGTCCTCGCCTATATGCAAAGCGAAGAATTCGCTATCGCCGCCTATAAAGGAATCAAAGTCACCTATCGCCCATGGAATGGACAATTGCGCCAGCCTATCTTGCTCGCATCGCCCCGCTCCATCGTCGCCGTCGCGCCCATGGCGGGATACTTGCATCCCCTCACGCCATTGGATACGTTAGGAACAGACGAACCCCTCTCCACATGTCAACCCTAAGACAAACCCCCGCCCATGCAGATACCGACAAGAAACGCCCTTCTCTTCACCCTCGCCCTGATAACGTCCTATGGCATATCCCCCTATGGCATGTCCCACGTGGCAGAAGGCGCTATCGCCTATGTGACCAACGAAAAAGATAATACCGTCTCCATCGTCGACGTGGATAAAGGCGCATTGATACGCCACGTGGATGTGGGAAGACGCCCAAGAGGGATCATTCTCAGCGCCGACAAAAAACACATCTATATATGCGCCAGTGATGACGACAGAGTCGAAATACGCGACGCCGAGACATTAAAACTCATCCGCTATCTCCCCTCAGGGCCCGACCCCGAACTCTTTATCCTTCACCCCGATGGACGCACCCTGTTTATCGCCAATGAAGATGATAACATGGTCACCGTCGTCGATGTGCCAGAACAGATGGTCATCGAAGAAATCCCCGTCGGCGTCGAGCCAGAAGGCATGGGCATTAACCCCAAAGGCTCTATCCTCGTCAATACCTCTGAGACAACCAATATGGCGCACTTTATCGATACCCAAAACCTCGACGTCATCCATAATACCCTCGTCGATGCGCGCCCTCGTGTCTCCATCTATAACAAAGAAGGAACAGAAGTCTGGGTCTCGTCAGAGGTTGGCGGCACCGTCTCTATCATCAACCCGCAAACATACGCCATCGACCATGTCATACGATTCGATATCCCCGGCGTCAATGATGAAGCCATACAACCCGTCGGCGTGCGCCTGACAGATGACGGGCGCTATGCCTTCGTCGCCTTAGGCCCTGCCAACCGCATCGCCGTCATCGACCAAAAAACAAAAGACGTCATCACCTATCTTCTCGTCGGCCAAAGGGTGTGGCAACTCGCCTTTACCCCCGACCAGAAAAAAATTGTCAGCACCAATGGCGTCAGCAATGACATCTCCATTATCGATGTGGATGACCTCAAAGTCATCAAATCCGTCAGGGTGGGACGCTTCCCATGGGGAGTCGTCATCAAATAACATGCCTGCTCATTCCCCTGCTCATGCCTTGTGCCTAGAGGATGTCTCCTATCGCTATCCCACATCCTCGTCCGCCTCTCGCCCCTATGCCTTGTCGAACCTGTCTTTCACATTGAAAACAGGACATTTTCACGTCCTTTTAGGACTCAATGGGGCTGGCAAGACGACACTTTTTTCCCTTATCACCCATCTCTATGCCGTGCAAACGGGACGTATCTCTGTGTTCGGCCATGACATTGCAAAACATTATCGCCATGCCTTACGCTCCTTAGGAGTCGTCTTTCAACATATCACCCTCGACCTCGACCTGACGACTCAACAAAATTTGCTCTATCACGCCTCTCTCCATGGCATGTCCAAAAAAGACGCCACCCAACGTAGCCTCGACTTGCTGGAACAAGCGAACCTCATAGAATACCGCAAGACAAAAACCCGATTCCTCTCCGGCGGACAAAGGCGGCGCGTGGAAATCATTCGCGCCCTGCTCCATAAACCACAATTCCTCCTCCTCGATGAACCCACCGTTGGCCTCGATATCAACAGCCGCGACCATATCCTCGCCCATGTGCGTTCCCTCTGCACAAAAGAACAGCTCTCTGTCCTGTGGGCAACCCACCTCATACAAGAAATTGACGACCAGAGTCTTATCCTTATCCTTGATAAAGGTGTCCTCAAAGCCCATAGCTCGCCTCATGACATCATGAAGACAACCAAAACATCGTCCATCAAGGATGCCTTCCGCCATATCATAGACACCCCTCACACACACACCCCCAAACACACATGACGATGCAACGACACACCCTCATCCATTACATGCGCTGTGGCACGGGCATTATCTGGCGTGAAAATTTGCGATTCCTCCACCAGAAAGAGCGCTTTCTCTCTGCCCTTGTGCGTCCTCTCGTATGGCTTGCTATTTTCGCTGCGGGATTTCGCTCGGTGCTTGGCGTCGCCATCATCGAACCCTATGAAACCTACATCACCTACGAAGTCTATATCATCCCTGGGCTTATCGCGATGATTCAGCTCTTTAATGGCATGCAGAGCTCCCTCTCTATGGTCTATGACAGGGAAATGGGCTCTATGCGTATCTTGCTTGTCAGTCCCCTCCCACGTAGCTTCTTGCTCATCAGCAAACTCAGCGCTGGCGCCTTTGTCTCTATCATCCAAGTCTATGCCTTTTTGCTCATCGCCATGCTGTGGGATGTGGATATTCCCTTCATAGGCTATGTCTCTCTCCTGCCAAGCCTCTTTATCACAGGACTCATGCTGGGCGCCTTTGGCATGTTCTTGTCTTCGGCCATTAGACAACTAGAAGGCTTTGCTGGTGTCATGAATTTCGTCATTTTCCCCATGTTCTTTGCGTCCTCCGCCCTCTATCCTCTCTATAAAATTGAGGAAACAAGCGATTGGTTGCCCTATATCTGCTATGCTAACCCCTTTACCTATGCTGTCGAGATGAATCGTTTTGCCCTCTATGGTCAGATAAGCCCCCAAGCAACCCTCTATGTCTGTGCCTTTTTGGTTGTCTTTCTCGTCCTCGCCTTGTATGGTTATAACCCATCCAGAGGATTCCTTGCCCGTAAGGCCGGCGTATGAACCACACCCCATCCCCGCCATGACCATGCCACGTATGACCCATCGCCCGCTGATAACCCTTCCCGCTATAGGACTCTTTGCCCTTGCCACGATGGCGACACCAACACATGTCTATAGCACAGGCGACCTCGCCATTCGCGCGACAGGTATCTCTCTCCAATTAGGCAATGACAAAAGTGATTATGCCGTTGAGCCAAAAACCATCTCGCTGGAAACGGGAAAAGCTTATGCTCTCGACATCATCTCGCACGGCTTTAAGGAATATCGCTTTCGAGCCGATAGATTTTTCCAAAATGTATGGATTCGTAAAATCGAAGCCGAAGGTGTCGAATTAAACGTCGCAGGACTCTTGGCATTGGAATTTGAGGAAGAGTATGAAGAAGTCGAGGTCAGCATCGTCTTCGTTCCCATACGGACGGGGGACTACCCCTTTACCATCGAAGGCTTTGAGTCTCGAGGCATGGAGGGCGTCTTTTCCGTACGCTGATACACATGACATACGCACAACCCCATAGACAACAGAACCTCCCCATGCATAAAGGCGCAAGACACGGATGCTACAAAGGCCACACATGCTTATGGGCCATAGCGCTGTTCCTTATGCCCCTCACCATAGGAGAGGCTGTGGCAGGAGGGGGACGAAGCGCAGTGTCACAACAACAGCCCGCTGACTGGCCATGCGACCAAGTCTATAACGCTACCATCCCCCTATCGACGGTGTGGCAGGGACCCGACATCACACCCCATATCGACACATGGTGGGAAAATACGACCCTTGAGACGCCTCTCGCCCAATTGAAAGAGCTCACACTGACAGAAGACCAAGTCCAAGCCATCATCGATGCCTTTGCCGATGACCTCAGCACACAGGAAAGAACACGCCATATGCTAGACCTCTTCGCCGCCCTCTATGATACCCTCAGTGCCTCTTACCAACGGCAATTGGAAGGAATTCTGAAATTCGCCAAGAAACAAAAAACATTCTCGAGCCGAATCTCTGAAGCCGCCGCCGTCGTCAGAGAGCTCAGAAAAAAAGGCATCGCCCTCGATGACCCCCAATATGAAGAGGCAGAGTATGACCTCGCATGGATTACACGCGTCTTCGATGAAGGCCAACGACTCACACCCTATATATGCGAAGAACCTATCTTCTTGCGCCAACAACTGGGCTTTCGAGCGCGCGCCATCCAAAAATATCTGCCCCAAAACCCCTAAATCATCACGCAAAAACCCCCTTGCGATACCCGTCGCAACAGGCTAAAAACATCAAGAAGCATAGCGGGGCACAGGGGGAGGACACACAGAGGAGGAACAGGAGAGATGGTCTCATCATATCGTAACAAGAGGACATACAAAGGGGCATAAGAACAGGGGAGGGAGACGGGGGCAAAGAATCAACAGAAGCAGAAAGGAGAAGAGCAGAAGGAAAAGGACAAAGGGGGAAAGAAGAGAGATGTCACGCATTGTTTCATGACGATCGTCCTATCGTCGCCCGCATTGAGCGGGAACATTTTGCCTTATCCTTTGCTGTTTGACACATAGGGAGCGCACACTCATGACAAACCGTATACTTGTGGATTGCCTCAATTGGGGAGAAATCCGTGTTGCCATCTGTAAAGATGGTGTCTTCGAACATTACTATCACGAGAATCAACAGAAAGAGTCCTCTCGTGGCAACATCTATCTGGCAAAAATCAATAATATCGAGCCATCATTGCAAGCCGCATTCGTGGAATATGGCGAAAGCCGACAAGGCTTTCTCTCCTTCCATGAAATTCATCAAGATTATTACAAGGAAGACCCCCTTGTGCCATCAGCGTCACAAGACGCAACAGGACAAGCGGAAGTCGCCTTCCTCGATGAACGTGACGTCCAAGCATCACAATTTGGCGATGACAACACAACGCGCACCTTTGACGAAACAAACGCGAGCGATACAGGGACGCCTACAGCCAGAAAGAACGGCGCGCTCATCCAGCATGCCGTCCAAGTGGGACAAGTCATGCTTGTCCAAGTCATCAAAGAAGGACGCAGAAATAAAGGGGCAGCCTTGACGACATTCCTGTCTCTCCCCGGTGTCTATTGTGTGCTTTTTCCTAATGCTAAAAACAACCATGGAATCTCTCACAAAATCGAAGACGAAACGGAACGGGAAAGACTCTATGGCGTCATTGAAGACCTCAATGTTCCAGAAGGCTTTGCCATCGCCATACGCACGTCCGCCCAAGGCGTCGATAAAAAGAAAATCGACAGCGACTTTAAGAATCTCTGTACCATATGGAATGAAATACGAGAGCATGTGACAAAATCCTCCGCCCCTCTCCTCGTTCACCAAGAGGCGCATATCCTCAAACGAGTCGTGCGCGACTATTACCGCCCCTCTATTGACGAAATCATCGTCAATGACAGCAAAGCCTATGACGCCATGCTCCAGACGATGAAAAAATATCGTAAGGATGACGTCAAGGCGCTCAAACGCTTCAAGGGTGAAGAACCCCTCGAGCTCTTCGAAACCTATGACGTGGCTGAACCCCTCAACGCCCTGCACAGCAAAATATGCCCCCTGCCCGGGGGCGGGTATCTCGTCATCGAAACGACAGAAGCCATGGTCGTCATCGATGTGAACTCGGGAAAACAACGCAAAAAAAAGGACATAGAATCCACAGCCTTCTCCGTCAATATGGAAGCCGCCGTCGCCGTCGCCAGACAAATACGACTCAGAGAACTCTCTGGGCTCATTATGATCGACTTTATCGATATGGCAGACCAAAAAGCCAATGCGCGCGTGGAAAAAGCCCTACGGGACGCCCTCGCCCAAGACCATGCAAGGCTACAGATGGGAAAAATAAGCCCTTTCGGCGTCATGGAGATCACACGCCAACGTGTGGGCCCCAATTTCATGGAAAGCTATCATACGCCATGTCCCCACTGCTTCGGGCGCGGTGTCGTCCCGCGTCCCGTCATCACGGTCCATGCCTTGCAACGCACCCTCAAAACCATTCTCCAAAAGAAGGGAAGCGAACGCTATCATATCACCATTCCTCTGGCCTCAGCCTCGACTCTCCTCAATGATAGAAAAAATACCATCCAAAGACTCGAAGAGCACTATCATGTCGCCATCAGCATATCCATTGATGACAGCATGCCACCTGCCGACTATGCCATCGATGACGGGCGAGGACAGGTGACATATCGAAGCGGGGGCGAGCAGTTCGTAGACGGCTATTACAACAATGTCCATGACTCCTATGCACAGCGTGGCAGACGCTTCTCGGTGCGCCCCCACCACAGAGGGGTCAGCAAATACCGAAGCAGCGAACGCAAAATACCCGTCTGAGCGCCCCTTTTACACCACGCTCCACGACTCTCAGGAGAGGCCCCTATGGTTATCGCCTCTCATGCGCTACAGCATCGGTATCAACGTGCTGGTGCTGTGTATTCCCGTCTTTGGGCTCTTCTATTTCGATGATGACAAGCAACGCGCCATCGATAACGAACTCCTCTCCTTAACCCGAAGCGCGCATACCCTCGCCCTCGCCCTTGGCGAAGGCGCTGTGACCATCCATCATGACCAAAAGCCCTATCTCGTGCCTAACCGTAGCCTCACCATCATCAAACAGCTGGAGGCAAGCATCGACGCCCATATTCAACTCTTCAATACAAAGGGAATCCTCATGTTGGATAGCGACTTTGTAGGAAGAAACGCCTATAAAATCACCCGTGAGCCTCTCCCTCACCCTCGCCAAAAAAACCTCACCCTTTGGGATAACGCCATCCTCTTCATCCAGCAACGATACACGCTGTTGCGCGCCTATCTTTTTTCGCCATCACCGATGCCCCCCTTCGAGAAGAAAAAAGAAACGCTCCTCCACCATGCCGCCCAAGGACGGACATCCCACGCCATACACCATGAGCAAGGACATAACACAAGATTTCATATCACTACGCCCGTCCAATACTATAAAAGCGTTGTCGGCATGCTCTATCTCAGCCGAGACGATACCCACGTGCGCCGCACCATGCAGGAACTCTATCAACATTGGGGCATGATTTTCTCTGTCGCCTTCCTTATTTCTTTGCTGTCTTCCTTATCTCTCGCCCTCTATATCGCCCGCCCGCTCCGCACCATTGTCGCCATGATGAGACGAGTCCAAAAAAGAGAATCTCTCGTCGTCGACATTCCCCATATCGGCCAACGTAAAGATGAAATAGGAAGCCTCGCCACAACCCTACAGAGCATGAGCCAAACCCTCTATAAACGCTATGGCGACATCGAATCATTCACAGCCGACATTATCCACGAAATAAAAAATCCCCTCACATCCCTCCAGAGCGCCTTAGAAACGGAAAAACATGTGAAAGATGAAAAAAAACGTAAGCAACTCTTCGCCATCATGGAAGAGGATATACAACGCATTCATCGCCTCTTGACAGATATTGGTTATCTCTCAAAACTCGATACAGACCTCCACCGCTCACACGCGCAAACCATCGATATCAGCGCCCTTATCAGCAAGCTCATCGACAGCTATCGCCTCAGCACCATGATGGGAGGATGCGACATCGTCCAAGACACAACAACAGACCGCAAAGAACAAAAACCTTTCCTTGTCTTCGGCATCGAAGATTTCCTCGTCCATGTCTTCCGCAATCTCTTCGATAACGCCCTGTCTTTGACAGCGCCCTCGTCCGTGATCCGCTATCGCCTCACACGAGAAGACGCCATGCTACGTATCGATATCGATGATGAGGGACCGGGCTTGCCATCTGTGCCTTTGACACGACTCTTCGAGAGATTCTATAGTGAGAGACGCTCAGAAAAAAATAAGAAAAGCGCCCATACTGGGTTAGGATTAAACATCTCTTACAACATCGTGCGCGCCCACCATGGCACACTCACGGCAGAAAATAGGAGAGACCACCATCACAACGTGATAGGCGCCCGTTTTACGATACGTCTACCAGCAGCATCCAACAAGCCCCCGCCCACCCCTTGAACCACCCTCCCATGCACGATAACCACCAGATCCTCCATGCCACCGCCCTCAGCTATCATCAGCAAGGTATCTTGCTCCAAGGGGACTCAGGACAAGGGAAATCAGAAACCGCCCTCTGTCTTATCGATAGAGGCGCGATTCTCGTAGCCGATGACATGGTCATCCTCTATAAAGAAGAGGGACGACTCTTTGTCGCTGTGCCAGACATCATGGATGAACAACCCCATAACCCATTATGGGGAAAACTCGCATTGCGTGGCATAGGCATGCTCGACATGCCCTACCAGAAAAAAAGCCCTTTGCACCTCTTCGTCACGCTCCATGACAAAGCCCCTATGGAAACACCATGTCCCGTCCAAACAAAAACATGGTGGGGTCTCCATGTGCCTGTCGTCGCATGTTGCGCCTTCGAACATACGGCAGCCATCAAGATTCTCTATGCGCTCCGCGCCTATGCGCCCAACAACACACCATGAGTCCACAAGCCCATGATAGGTATCATCCTCGTCACCCATGGCCGCCTCGCCTTAGACTTCATCGAAGCGCTAGAGCATATTGTCGGCAGGCAAGACAATATCAAAGCCATATGCATCGAAAACTATGAAGACGTAGAAGCGAGTCAGCAGGCCATCATCAACGCGTCAGAGTCGATGAATGAGGGAGAAGGCGTCCTTATTATCAGCGATGTCTTTGGGAGCACCCCCGCCAACATCACGCTGGATATGGTGGACAAGAAAGACGTCATCGTCCTCAGCGGCGTGAACTTGCCTCTTCTCGTCAAAGTCGACGCCTTACGTAGAGAACCCAAGCACAAACGTTGTTTACGCGACATCGCCATGGAGGCATGTGAGGCGGGGAGAAAAGGTATCTGTTTCGCATCGACCCTGTTAGAACAGATACACCCCAAAACACAAACCCATAAGCCATAACAGAAGCCATGAAGGGCACTATGGACAAACAAGAGATGCCGTCTGTCTCGAAAAAACTCACTATCACCAACAAATTGGGACTCCATGCACGCGCCGCCACAAAATTCGTGCATATCGCCATGGCCCATCACGCCAAAGTGCGCGTATACCGTGGCACATTATGTGCCAATGGACGCTCGATCTTAGGCTTGATGATGCTCGCCGCGACGCAAGGAAGCGTCATCCATATCCATGCCCAAGGTGAAGACGCACAGGATGTCCTGCAATCCCTCACCCGACTCATTCACGACAAATTCGGTGAAGAGGAATGATGACAGACCAGAAAGAACAACGTCTACAGGGGCTTGGCGTCTCCACAGGCATTGCCATCGGGCCTGCCTCCGTGCAAGAAGCCCATATCCCGAAAGTAGAAAAATACACCATCGACCCGACAGCATGCGATGACACGCGCCAACATCTCATGCGCGCCGTCACCGCCACACGTAAAACGCTCCTCGCCCTCAAGAAGAAGTCAACGCTCCTTTACCCCTCCCTGTTGAATTCAGGCATAGGAAGAGAGATCACCCTGCTGTTAGACGCCCATCTCCATATGCTGGACGATGGCTCGCGCCTCATGCGCCTCATGGAACACCATATCACAGGAAAACTCATGAACGCCTCATGGGCTACGTTCGAAGCCATCGAGCATATCGCCTCGCAATTTCAAGCCATGAAAGACCCCTATCTCTCGGCAAGAGCCGAAGATGTGCGCGAATTAGGCATGCGCTTGCTCCGCCATATCGATGCGACATCCACCGCCACAAGCCCCGCCTCAACTCATGAGACGCCTATGCCACAACAATATCCCCACGGTCATATCCTCCTCGCCCAAGATTTTACGCCAGCCGACACCGTCTTGCTCGACCCCCTCCATGTCCTTGCCATTGCCACAGAGAGCGGCGGGCGGGAAAGCCATACTGCCATTATGGCAAGGGCATTGGGGATTCCCGCTGTTCTTGGTGTGTACCAATTGACGACATCCATAGGCAATGGCGACCAAATTGTCCTCGATGGCGACAATGGCCTCATCATCACACGCCCCAACGCCCACACCATCAAACATTATCACAGCAAACGCTCCCAAGAAAAACAGCAACGAGAGCACCTTGCCACCCTCAAAAAACGCCCAGCATGCACAACCGACCAACAGCATATTCACCTCCTTGCCAATATCGAATTGCCCCGAGAATGCGCCCATGTGGACGCCCATGGGGCTGAAGGCATTGGGTTGGTGCGTAGTGAATTTCTCTATATGAATCGTGACGACCTCCCCGATGAAGAAGAGCAATATCACTTTTACAAAGATATTGTCTGCTCTATAGGCGATAGGCCCGTCACCATACGCACCCTCGATGTGGGAGGTGAAAAACTGGCCACATCTATGGGCGATATGCTCAGCGATAAAGGTGAAAATCCTGCTCTGGGCTTACGCGCCATTCGTTTTGCCCTTAAACATCCCCATATTTTCCGCGTCCAATTGGCCGCCATCTTGCGCGCCTTCGCACAGCGCGCGCATCACAACAGCACGGGAGAAAAGGCACAGCCATACACAGGACAATGCCGTATTTTGCTCCCTATGATTTCTTGCGCCCAAGAGATTATCCAAGCGCGCGCCATCATAGACGAGGTGGCACAAGACCTCACCCGACGTCATATTCCTCTCCCGCGCCCCATGCCATCCATCGGTATCATGATAGAAACGCCCAGCGCTGCTGTCGCTGCCGACACCCTTGCGCCCCTATGCGACTTTTTCTCTATCGGCACGAATGACCTCACCATGTATACCCTTGCCATTGACCGCGGCAATGAAGAAGTCGCTCACCTCTACACACCCCTCCATCCTGCTGTCCTTCGCCTCATTCATCAATCAGCGCAAGCCGCCCACAAACATCAACTCTCTCTCGTTGTCTGCGGAGAAATCGCAGGCGACCCCTTCTATGCTGGCCTCCTCATCGGTTTAGGCGTGAAAGAACTCTCCATGAACCCGACCGCCGTGCCTCGCGTCAAGCAACGCATTCTCCATACGGATAGCCGTCAAGCGAAACAACTGGCGGATAAAGCCCTCAAAGCCCTCAATGACACCGAGATAATCCAGCTGTTAGAGAAATTTCATCACCCCGACAGGCCATAACATCTGTATAGTAGGGAACAGCCATGCACCCCTTAGGAGACAACCCCTTATGAAGACATCTATGACACAAGAGACTAAGACCAGCAACGATTATAAAGTCGCCGATATGGCCCTTGCCGAATGGGGACGCAAAGAAATCGATATTGCCGAAAGTGAAATGCCCGGACTCATGGCACTCCGCCAAGACTATGGACAGAAAAAACCCCTCAAAGGCGCGCGCCTCACAGGCTGTCTCCATATGACCATACAGACAGCCGTCCTTATCGAAACTCTGCAAGCGTTAGGGGCGGACATACGCTGGAGTTCATGCAATATCTTCTCGACCCAAGACCATGCCGCCGCCGCCATCGCCGCCACAGGAACGCCCGTCTTCGCATGGAAAGGTGAAACAGAGGAAGAATACTGGCAATGCGTTGAAGCAAGCCTCTATGGCAAAAACGGATGGCGTCCTAATATGCTGTTAGATGACGGCGGCGACCTCACGCTCTATGTCCATGAGAAACATCCCTCTCTTCTCAAAGAGATACGCGGCGTCTCAGAGGAAACAACCACCGGCGTCATGCGCCTCTATGACATGCAAGAAAAAGGACAGCTCGGCATGCCCGCCTTCGACGTCAATAACAGCGTCACAAAGTCTAAATTCGACAATATCTATGGATGTCGTGAGAGCCTTATCGACGGCATCAAACGCGCCACCGACGTCATGCTGGGCGGAAAATCTGCCGTCATCTGTGGCTATGGCGATGTGGGAAAAGGATGTGCCGAATCCTTGCGCGGGCAAGGCGCACGAGTCTCTATCACCGAAATTGACCCCATATGCGCCTTACAAGCCGCTATGGACGGATTCTCGGTGGTGACCATGGACACAGCCGCCCCTATGGGCGATATTTTTATTACCGCCACAGGCAATAAAGACGTCATCACCATCGACCATATGCGCGCCATGAAAGACAGAGCCATCCTCTGCAATATCGGGCATTTCGATAGTGAAATTCAGGTAGAGGCCTTACGGAATCTGCCATGGACATCCATCAAACCACAAGTGGATGAAATACGCTTTGCCGATAACAAACGCATCATCCTCTTGGCCGAAGGGCGTCTCGTCAATCTGGGCTGTGCCACAGGACATCCTAGCTTTGTCATGAGCGCATCCTTCTCTAACCAAGTCCTCGCACAAATCGAGCTATGGCAACATCACAAAAAATACGAGAAAAAAGTCTATGTCCTCCCACGCCACCTCGATGAACAAGTGGCGCGCCTCCATCTCGATAAAGTCGATGCGCACCTCTCTACCCTCTCCCAAGAGCAAGCCGACTATATCGGTGTGCCTGTGGAAGGACCTTACAAATCCGACAGCTACCGCTACTAAAAAAGCGCCATCTCAAAAACGCCCGCCTCAGACATGCCCCCTCAAACATGTCATGTGGGACTCAGCGTGGCGTCTGAGCGGGGTCGCCTTTTGCCGTCGAATACTGAAAGCGCGGTTTTTTCCCATCATGGAGCAACGCATAGATGGATTGTGCCGCCATGGCGGCTTCCGAAAAGCCACACAAGATGAGTTTTAACTTATGCGGATACGTCACAATATCGCCAACAGCAAAGACACGCGACAGAGACGTCTCTAAGGTTGTGGCATTGACGCAGAGGCGATGATTGTCGAATTGAAGACGCCAACCGCTGATAGGCCCAAGCTGGGACGCTAAACCAAAGAAGGCCAGCATGTCATCGGCGTCGACTCGTTTTTTCTCTCCCTTGAGTGTCTTAAGACCAACAGCGCGGAGCGTGCCTTGTGCCACATCGCCATCCACAGACTCAAGAACATAAGGCGTCACCACGTCGATCTGTCCTTGCTGTGCTTTCTCATGAACCATACGCACCGTCTCTGGCACGGCGCGAAATTTGTCGCGCCGATGCACCAACGTCACATGACGCGCCGTCTCAGCTAAAGCGCACGCCCAATCTAAAGCGGAATCACCACCGCCAATAATGACAACACGCCGCCCCTGAAAACGCCGCACATCCTGCACGCTATAAAAGACGCTTTTGCCCTCATACGCCTCGATATGCTCGATGGGAGGCTTGTTTGGCACAAAGGCGCCGCCGCCAGCCGCGATTACCACCGCCTTGAAAGTAAAGGTCTCACCCGTATGGTCACGCAAGGTGACGACATCAGAACCCACCTCTAAACCCGCGATCTGACATCCTAAATGATAGTGGGGCGCATAAGGCGACGCCTGTTCCTTGAGCTGAGCAATAAGAACAGACGCCTCGATGGACGGATAGGCGGGAATATCATAGATAGGCTTCTCAGGATAGAGAGCCGCGCATTGCCCGCCAGCCTCCTGTAAAGAGTCAAAGAGATGACACGCCATGCCCAATTGCCCACAGGCAAAAACAGAAAACAGCCCCACAGGACCCGCACCAATAATGGCAATATCACCAGAGGAAAAAGAAGAAGAAGACGCCACCATCACACCAAGAGGATAAAAGAATATAAAGAGAGATTTTCACCGCCATCATAACACAAAAGACAAAAGACGATAGCCCCGCCATGGTGTCGCATCATCCTAAGAGACCCTAAGAGACATCCGCGCCCCCCTCATGAACGTCCCGCTCAGGTACTTCACTTAATGTCCTCCCTTGCAAAATATGCACACTATGCTATAAGGATTGTGTATCAGCCCTGTTCACACAGAGAGACCTCCCGAACGATGCGATGCTCCATGAATCTCGTGCGTCATATTCTTTGCCGACTCTGTGGCATGGTCTGTGTCGTCGTGTCCCTGTCCCATTGTGGAGGCGGGTCATCCCCATCAGGGGGTGGTATCATTACGCCCGTTGGCCTCTTAGCCACGCAGAATCAAGACGGCGGGACATCCTACCTCACGGGGGATGTGTTTCCTCTGGCGCGCTCCATGTCTCAGCGTATGGGTGTGTTTGCCGAATTTGGTCATGGGATGGATGACAACGGCTATGCGCTGAGTCTCATCAACGCTGGCGCTGCCTATGCGCCCACCGCCATGCTTCTTGAGGGAGGGCAAGCAGGCTTTCCCATCGCTCACCCGAGAAGACCCGGTGCGACCATCACCCCTTATCCCGACCCTAGGAGAACAGACCCACTCTTAGGCCGACCTCCTTACCCCGAGAACATCGAGGATATGTTCCTCTTCCAACGCTATGTGAGCGGTTATGGCGTCACCCTCGGCATTTGGGATACACCGCTCTTTTTGGACAATAAAGAGCTCGAGGACAAGAAAATTCGCTATTTTAACGCAGCGACAACGCGCGACCCCCATGGCACACAAGTGGCAGCCCTCATGGCAGGAACATTTCACGATGACGGGTTAGGCGGGGTGATGGGTGTCGCCTTCGATGCGGACATCATCTCAGTGGGGGCGGGCATCGCACGCTCAGTCCCAAGGATGACACGTGTCTTCACAACACTCAGTCAATTAGGAGGGTTTGACCGATGTGAGACGGGCATCGGCGGCACATGCGCCCATGCCGTCATTGACCTTTTTACAGGAAAAGCCAATTCAGCCATACGCGCCGATGTCGTCAATGCCAGTTTTGGCATACCAGGACTCATCGACCACTATTCACAGACCGAAGTCGAAAACAGCATCCCACGTATCCTTGCCGCCCTCAAGCAAGACACATCGTCGACCCGTAAGACGATTTTTGTGTTCGCAGCGGGCAATTCCAATAATATCAGCCCCGCCACATCGCCAGAATTTCTCGCTGGACTTCCCCTCCTCATTCCCGAACTAGAAGGGCATATGGTGGCCGTTGTCGCCGTCGATAAGGATAGGAAAATCGCCGGTTTTTCTAACCGTTGTGGCATGGGCTCAGCGCATTACTGTATTGCCGCCCCCGGCGTTGATGTGCGCCTCACCAACGGCGCTGACAGGGGACAGACCACAACGACAGGAAGCGGAACATCCTTCGCTGCCCCTCTCGTGACAGGGGCGCTCGCCCTCTTGATAGAGCGGTTTGGCGACCAAGGCTTGAGCGCGCAACAGCTCGTCAGACGCATGCTGCGCACAGCAGACAAGAATTTCGACTCCGACCCCACCAGCAACAGCGACGATACCGATGATTTAGATATCGATATGATGACGGACTCCCCTGAGGAGATCATGCGTAAGCAAACATTCAATGCGGGCAACGACAATGACTATGAGGAGACAATCCACGGAGCGGGAATCCTCGATATCGCAGCGTCCTTAGTACCCCACCAAGATATAGGGGACAGGTACAAGAGAGGACCTTTTGGGCGCTTCATTATTGGAGGGCGCACATTTGAAGACGCTGAGAGCGCCCCTGTGATGACAACACGTCTCTCCCTTCCACCCTCAGCGGGAGACGCTTTAGCAGCCTTCGGTCCCCGCGCCTTGACATTCTTTGACGACCTCGATACCGCTTTCCTTCTTCGAAGCGATTATATCATCGCCTCCCCTCCCTCCCCCTCCTTCGCCCAGCATGTCGAGACCATCTTCGACTCTTTTAGACAGAAAAGCAAAAAGACGACCATGCCCCTCAGCCCCCATGCTGTAGGCATATCCCCGACAACCCTCACAATGCATGTTGCCCCTGCCGTCTATGGCGGAGCACATCGACAGCCTTCCACCGATTTTATGCTCTCGTTAGAGAGCCGTAAGGCGCACTTCACCATAAGTCACGGACCATCCCTTGACAGCAACAGCGTTTTCCATGGGACTCGTCATCTTCTCCCCAGTAGCTTAGGCGACCATCATGCCTTTACCAACCCCTATATGATGCTGGCGTCCCAAGGGCTCGATTCTCGTCCTCGTGGTAAGAGCATAGGACTCAGCCAACATTATAAAACGCCCTATGGCACAATGGGCATGACCTTGAACCTCCATCGTTATGAAGCGGAACGCCACGCCGCTGCGCCAACCTCACCTTCACGCCCATGGAGTGGCGTTCTCCATTACAGCCCCTCACAGCCTTTCGCCTTTCACATCGGTGTCGTTGAAGAAAAAGAAACACTTCTCGCCAGCTATGGCACAGGGGCGCTCGCCATGACGCCAGAAAAAACGCTCTTTATGGGCATGCAACAAGAGTATCGTTTCTCGCCTCGTGTCTCCCTTATCAGTCAAGGATTCATCGGCAGAAGCACGGCACGACCTCAGCAGGCCAGCATGCTCTCCCATATCACACCCATCATCAGCACACGTTTCGACAGCGCCTTGCATATACAAGAGATGTTCTCGCGCCATGATGCCCTCCTCCTTCATATCCAGCAACCCCTCCATATCGAATCAGGACGCGCCGTCATCCATTATGCCCATTGGCGCAACGCCCATGGCCCCCTCTACCGCCATGTCGCTCTCCCCTTGACACCACACGCCAGAGAAATACGCCTTGGCATAGGCTACCAACGGCGCAACGCCCATCACCACTTGTCGCTCCGCACCGATTACACCCTCAACCCCAACCATCAACAACAGAATAAAAACGCCGTGCGGGTGCTCTTATCCATGAAAAAAACATTTTGATGTCTAGACGCTCTTCTCACTATGATACCATCATGACAAGTGCCAAACGCTTCATACATCGCATATAAGACGCCCATGGGAAAGACAAAATACAGCATCGAAGACAAAAAGAGGCACGGGACCATAGGCGGGATCTTTCTTATCATCCTCATGGCCCTTATTGGCTCTTTTTACCTCTATCATGACCAACAGCATGGCACAGACCTACAATCCCTCGCTATCTCCCTCAGCCCTCAGACACACAACGGACAGGAAGAGATGGAAAACGACCTTCATCCAACGCCCTCCATGGAGGACATTGTCGACACCCCAACCGCCACAAAAACCTATAAGGTGAATGTCTCAGAGACAGACATCGTCCTCCTCGTCTCAACGCCCTATCGATATTACAAGTCGTTATCACAACAGAGGATGATGCATATGATGCATGACCTCTTTCACCCCTTCTATGTGGAAGGCACGTCCATCCAGCCTCCCCCTCCCGTCTATATCGCCACCATAGAGTCACATCAACGTCACCTCCACTATGATCACTGGTTGCGACAAGACGCATACCCATGGTTGAATAGACTCAATGCCGATAGGGCAAAAGAAGAACTCTCCATTGGCGAGCAACTCAATACAACGCAGATTAGATTGAGGCGCGACGACGTCAGCTCCCTCCATGACGGACTTTCGATACGTGATCGTTTGAGCGCCATCCTCTCCGTTGATACGAACTTTTAGCAGTTGCCATACAAAAACATTGGGCAGGGACATGGAGGCGCCGTTTTTTTTCAAAAACACATATCATGCGAAAAGCCAATCATGCTACATTGTGACATGGAACATGTGGCGTTTCCATGCCACCAACCTACAAGATATAGTGTGTAACTCTGTGGATAAGGGGCCGTCAGCTGTGGATAGAGTGTGCATATTGTAGGTTATCTCTTTAACATTCGCGGGATGGATGATGCATATTGAACGTTTTTTCACCAAGCCAGGGCAGTCCCCCTATGCGGACATCCCATTTAGAGAAGCGTCCAGCGAGATGCGTAATCCCGATGGCGTGGTGGCGTTTTCCTGTCGTCAATTTATGGTGCCATCCCATTGGTCGCAGATAGCGTGTAATATCTTATCACAGAAGTACTTTCGCAAAGCCGGTGTACCCGCTGAGACAGAAGCGAGAGAAGAGGACGGCATTCCTTCGTGGTTGCAGCCTCGAAAAGCAAAAAAGGGAACGATTGTCGGAGGCGAAAGAGACGCACGCGCTGTCTTTGACCGCATGGCAGGGGCTTGGACATACTGGGGATGGAAAACGCGCATGTTTGATACAGAGAGTGATGCGCGCACCTATTATGACGAGATGCGGTGGATGATGTGCATGCAGGTGGCGAGTCCCAACTCACCCCAATGGTTCAACACGGGACTTTACTGGGCTTATGGCATCGAGGGCAAAGGGCAAGGACATTATTATGTAGATCCCCTTGCACGGCATGTGTCTCCTCTCAAGGCGGAGGCCATCGAGTCGGATACGTCCTATGTTCATCCACAACCCCATGCCTGTTTCATCCAGAGCGTGCAGGATGACCTCGTCAATGAAGGCGGTATCATGGATTTGTGGGTGCGTGAGGCGCGTCTCTTTAAATACGGCTCTGGTACGGGAAGCAATTTTTCCCATGTGCGCGCCCATGATGAAGCGCTCTCTGGCGGCGGCAAATCCTCTGGCTTGATGAGTTTCTTGCGTGTGGGCGACAGGGCGGCAGGCGCTGTCAAATCGGGAGGAACAACAAGGCGGGCAGCAAAAATGGTCTGTGTTGATATAGACCACCCAGACATCGAGGAATTTATCAATTGGAAAACATATGAAGAACAGAAAGTCGTCGCCCTTGTCGTCGGCTCGACCATCACCCAGCGTTGCCTCAACAAAATCATGGCGGCATGTGGTGACACAACAGAGACAAGAACAACAGACCATGAACAGCGCTTTAGCCCACGCCACAATGCCACGCTACGCCATGCGTTGCGCGACGCGCGTCTCCATCTTGTGCCTGAATCCTATATCCAACGCGCTCTCCAATTTGCCAAGCAAGGCTTTACCTCCTTGACATTCAAGACCTATGACGTGGATTGGGATAGCGAGGCCTATCTCACCGTCTCAGGGCAAAATGCCAATAATTCGGTGCGCCTGTCCAATGACTTTCTCCATGCCGTCGAGAAAGATAGAGATTGGCAGCTCATCCGTAGGACAGATAGAAAGACCGCTAAAAAGGTCAAGGCGCGCGCCCTGTGGGACCAGATCGCCCATGCAGCGTGGGCTGGTGGCGACCCTGGCGTCCAATTCGATACGACCATCAACGAATGGCATAGTTGCCCTCAAGCGGGACCCATTCGCGCGTCAAACCCATGTTCCGAATATATGTTCGTCGATGATACGGCATGTAATCTCGCCAGCCTCAACCTCATGGCGTTTCGCACAGCGGATGGCGACTTTCGCATTGATGCCTTCACGTATGCATCCCGTCTGTGGACGATGACGCTAGAGATTTCTGTGGCGATGGCGCAATTTCCTTCTAAAGTGATCGCTGAGAACTCCTTCAAATATCGCACTTTAGGCTTAGGTTACGCCAATGCTGGGGGCTTTCTGATGGCATGCGCTATTGCCTATGATAGTGAGGCGGGACGAAGCACCATCGGCGCTATCACAGCGCTCATGGGAGGCATTGCCTATAAAACATCCGCAGAAATGGCGCGCCAATTAGGCGCTTTTGCGGGATATGACAAAAATCGCACAGCGATGCGACGCGTCATCGACAATCACAAACAAGCCGCCTTTGGGACAGGGACCTATAAGGGATTATCCGTCATGCCACAAGCATTAGATGGCGACGCATGTCCTTTCCCAAAGATTGTCGATGCAGCGCGCACCGCATGGACAGACGCACACGCCCATGGACAACGGGACGGCTATAGAAACGCACAAACGACATGTATCGCCCCCACAGGTACCATAGGCTTGCTTATGGATTGCGATACAACGGGAATCGAACCCGATTTTGCCCTCGTCAAATTAAAACAAATGGCCGGCGGAGGATATTTACGCATCGTCAATCGTTCTGTGCCACTGGCGTTGGCAACATTAGGCTACAGCAAAAAACATATCGACGACATCACGCGCTATATCACAGGCTCTATGAGTCTGAAGGATACACCCCATATCAACCATGAAAGCCTCCGTGAGAAGGGCTTTACCCGCCATGTCCTCAACAGGATCGAATCGTCTCTCAAGCAGAGCGTCTTCGATATACGATTTATCTTTAATCATCGCCATTTAGGCGTCTCTTTCTGCACAAAAACCCTTGGCTTTACCCAACAACAATTGGATGACCCGCAATTTTCTATGCTCGATGCCTTGGGCTATAGCAAAGACCAGATAGAAGACGCCAATCTCCATTGCTGTGGCGCTATGACCATCGAGGGCGCGCCCCATCTCCGCGAAGACCATCTCCCCATTTTCGATTGCGCCAATCGGTGCGGACATAAAGGGCAACGCCTCCTCTCCACTGAAAGCCATATCCGCATGGTGGCAAGCGCCCAAAGCTTCGTGTGTGGCGCTATCTCGAAAACCATCAATATGCCCTATGAAGCATCCATCGAAGATTGCAAACACGCCTATCATTTGTCATGGCGTCTCGGACTCAAGGCGAATGCCCTGTATCGAGACGGAAGCAAACTCTCACAGCCCCTCAATGCTAGCCTCAAAGACGATAACGCTATCACTATGGCTGACGACATGGCGCTGTCAGAAGAGGAAAAACGCACCCAACTTGTCCAACGCCTCGTTATGAAAACCATCGAAAAAACACAACGCAATAAGAGACGCGCCCTCCCCACCCGCCGTAAAGGCTATACACAAAAAGCCGTTATTGGAGGACATAAAGTCTATCTACGAACGGGAGAATATGAAGAAGGACGATTGGGGGAAATCTTTATCGATATGCATAAAGAGGGCGCTGCCTTTCGTAGCCTGATGAATAACTTCGCCATGGCCATCTCCATCGGATTGCAATATGGTGTCCCCCTAGAAGAATTCGTAGAAGCCTATGTGGGGACAAAATTCGAACCATCAGGAATCGTAGAAGGCAACCACACCTTGAAACTTTCTTCATCCCTCCTCGATTACATTTTCCGAGAGCTCGCCATCACCTATCTTGGACGAGACGACCTCTCCCACGTCAATCCAAAAACCCTGACCATGGATTACGTAGGGACGTCTGACGAGGTGGACACAGAGATACACCAACAAAAGAAAGAGGCTATGTCCTCAATAGCCACCACCAAGACAGAGGCAAGCAGTGGTGGCAGCGGCTATGGACGACAAAAACTCCAGCTCATCGCACAACACACAGAAAACGAAACCGCCCAGCAACACGCAAAAATACAAGGGTATGAAGGAGACGCATGCCCTGAATGTGGCAATTTTACCCTCGTCCGCAATGGCACATGCCTCAAATGCGTCACATGTGGCGCAACAACGGGATGTAGTTGATGACGTCATTCATAGAGCAGAAACTTGCACAACAAGGGTTTGCTTTTCCAGACAATGGAACACGTAAGACACTTTATGCGCCATGGGTGCGCCATAATGACACGCTTCTCATCTCAGGGCAGTTGCCGATGGATAAGGGAAAACTCCGCTATCAAGGACAGCTGGGCGACACCATCTCTATCGATGACGCCATCGATGCCGCCTATCTTTGCGCCTTGAACATATTGAGCCATGTGGATACGGCATGCGAACACGAGCCGTCCCCGTCCATGCGCTGTGTGCGCCTCACTGGATTCATCGCATGCGCCGCGCAAAAGACACAGGCCACCCCGCATATCACCCCACACATCACTCATGTCATGGACGCCGCGTCCACCCTGATACGTTCCGTCTTCGAAGAACCGCACGCCCGTAGCGTCGTCGGCGTGTCCTCCCTCCCCCTTGGCGCATGCGTGGAAATAGAAGGTATCTTCTCTCTCCCATAGCCACCCCCCATATCCCCCCTATATCCTTAGACGCCTGCTTTCTCTATCTCGATGACGGAGGAAAAAGGCACCGTGATGGACTCTCGCCCTTTCAGAGACGTGAGCTCAACCAACGTCACAGCAGCCTTGACATCCAGTGCCATCGACTCCAACAAACGCACACATGCCGATAATGTGCCACCCGTCGCCATAAGGTCATCCACAAGGACAACCGACGCGCCTTTGTCCACTAAACCCTCTTGGGCCTCCACACAATCATGGCCATACTCTAAAGAATAAGAAAGGGAACGGACACGCCCCGGTAATTTTCCTTTCTTCCGCACCATGAGAAAACCAACCCCCATATGCAGAGCAAGGGCTGATGCCATGATGAAGCCTCGAGATTCAACGCCAGCAATGATGGTTGGCGCATAAGGTGTCACAAGCCGTTCCATATGCGCCACCACAGAACGCCCCAAATCCGCACGCACCAACAACGGGGAAATATCATAAAAGAGAATCCCCTCTTTAGGAAAATGCGGAACACGCCCTATGGCATGACGTAACGCCTCAACCGAATGCATGAGGAGGGGCCTAGCCTCTCAATGCCGAGGCGATGATGGTGGTATAGCGTCTTCCATAGGCGCTTTCGCCTCAACAGGCTTGCCTGTAACAGGCTTGTCTGTTGTCCTCTCACCATAGGAAAAGGACAGAGTGCCCTGTTTCACACCGATAGCAACTTTACCGCCCTTCTCTAATGTGCCGTTCAAGATTTCGTCACTCAGCGCCATTTTGATATATTTTTGTATGACGCGCGCCAAAGGCCTCGCACCATAGGCATGACTGAATCCCTTCTTGAGAAGCCACCCATAGGCTGCTGGCGAACATGTGAGGTCGATATTCTTCTCTTCTAACTGCTTTTGCAACAGGGCGATATGCTTCGCCACAACACGCTTCATGGATGGTTCATCGAGAGATTTGAACGTAATGACGGCATCCAGACGATTCCTAAATTCAGGAGAGAACACATGGCGAAGAGATTCCTCATGGTCGCCCTGTTTGTCGTGGGAAAAGCCAATGGCGTGTTTGCCAAGCCGTTCTGCACCCACATTGCTCGTCATCACAAGAATGAGATTTCTAAAACAGACATGACGTCCATTTTGGTCTTTCAGGCGACCATAATCCATGACTTGCAACAAGATATTAAAGATGTCGGGATGCGCCTTTTCGATTTCATCGAGCAACAGAACACAATGAGGGTTTTCTATGACGGAATCGGTGAGCATACCCCCTTGGTCGAAGCCAACATACCCCGGCGGCGCCCCAATGAGCTTAGAGACGGCATGGCGCTCCATATATTCCGACATATCGAAACGTATCAAGGGAATGTGCATCTGTTCCGCCAAACAACGCGCCGACTCCGTTTTGCCAACGCCCGTAGGACCACAAAAGAGATAACAGCCAAGAGGCTTCGTCTCGTCCCGTAAGCCCGCCCGCGCCATTTTCACACTGGAGGCAAGGGTGACCAGGGCATCATCCTGCCCATAGACATGCTTTTTGAGCTTCTTTTCGAGGCCAACAACAGAACGACGCTCCGTCTGTGAGACATGGTGAGACGGCACTTTCGCAATCTTTGCCACAACCTCCTCAATGTCTCGAGACGTGATGGAGGCTGGCACTTTTGTCCTTTTCTTGCCATTCTTCAATGTGTGGATCGCGCCTATTTCATCGATAATATCAATGGCTTTGTCTGGCAGGCGTCTATCGGTCATATAGCGCGCCGTCAAACGCACAGCACTCTCCAACGCCTTCTTGCTGTAACGCACATGATGGTGATCTTCATAAACTTTCTTCACGCCATGAAGGATTTTAATGGCATCCTCTTGGGAAGGTTCGTCCACATCGATTTTCTGAAAACGACGGATAAGCGCCCTGTCCTTTTCGAAATGCTGGCGGTATTCCTTGTGGGTCGTCGAGCCAATACAACGTAGCTGCCCTTGGGCAAGGGCTGGCTTGAGCAGATTAGACGCATCCATCGCGCCGCCACTCGTCGCGCCAGCACCCACAAGGGTATGAATTTCATCGATGAAAAGAATGGCGCGCCCATGCTCCTCTACAGCCGCCACGACACCCTTGAGACGCTCCTCAAAATCACCACGATAGCGAGTCCCCGCCAATAACGCCCCCATATCCAAAGAGTAAATCTCCATATCCTCTAAGGCGGCTGGCACCTGATGATGTGCCATACGTAATGCTAACCCCTCAGCAAGGGCTGTCTTGCCGACCCCGGGCTCACCAATGAAGAGAGGGTTGTTCTTGGTGCGACGACAAAGAATCTGTAAAGAACGCTCGATCTCAAACGTACGACCGATAAGAGGGTCTATCTTGCCTTGACGCGCCTTCTCGTTCAAATTGGTGCACCACATCGCCAACGCCTTGCGCGCCTCCCTCGAAAGAGACCCTTCGTCATCATGCCCCTCACTCTGTTCTTCCTCCTTGTCATCCAACAAAGAGACAGACATACGCGATAAAGGACGATCCCGCACATCACCATGGGAGATATAATTGACAACCTTATAGCGGTTCATCCCTTGTTCTTGTAAGACATAGACGGCATAGGATTCACGCTCGGAAAATAAGGCGACCAGAATGTTGACGGCATCCATCTCCTTACGACGAGAAGAACGCGCATGAAGAGCCGCCCGCCTCAAAACACGCTTGAAACTCTCGGTTAAGAGAATCTCGTCCCTCGACTCAGAAGACTCAATATGCTCCAACTCCTTATCGATAAATGCCTCCAATTTCTTTCTCAGCTTCGGCACATCCTTGACGCCACACGCCCGAAAAACCCTGAGAATATCCTTGTCGTCGCTCAACGCCCACAAAAGATGCTCAAGGGTGGCATACTCGTTACCCTTGTCAGACGCAAAACCAAGAGCCTTACGCAAACTTTCTTCTAAACGCCTAGACAGCATCGCTCTCCCTCACTCACGCTCCAGATAACAACGCAAAGGATGTTGGCATTGACGCGCATAGTCCATCAACCTCTTGCTACGGCTTTCCGCAATCTCGAAAGAATAGATACCACACAGGCTACGTCCATGGCGATGGACTTTCCACATGATATCTTGTGCCTCCTTCTGGCTCTTATGAAAAAAATGACAGAGGGCATAAACGACAAACTCCATAGGCGTGTAG
Source organism: Alphaproteobacteria bacterium GM7ARS4 (assembly GCA_014332745.1). NCBI lineage: Bacteria > Pseudomonadati > Pseudomonadota > Alphaproteobacteria > Alphaproteobacteria bacterium GM7ARS4. The sequence goes on from JACONL010000001.1 coordinate 216,984, forward strand.
TCATCATTGAGCATGATCACACGATACATAGAAGGTTTCTTCGCACGCACACGCTCAGCCACAAGGACATCCGCATGGGACTGGTCACCTCCACCCCCTCCATCTTGGGTTTTCACCGCCATCCTCTCAAAAAACACGCACTCTTCCATATCCATCTTCCCTCACGACCTCCTTCGTTGCTCAACAGACCATAGACCAAAGACATGCCACAGAGACTTACAGAGCCACACTCCATAAGACCCTCCTCCCCCTATTAAGTGACGATAAAGAAGTTATGTCAACTTGTTATGCAGAGAAATATCAGAGACCATGAAAACCTTGCTTTTTACGTATCATATCGTTTAGCATGAAACTCTGTTTCTAGCCTTGTCCCTGTATGGCGATAAGGGATATTCTGTGTCGGAGTCCTATGAAAAATCCTACATCCACACCCCTCCTCGATACGGTCACCTACCCAGAGGATTTAAGGCATTTTTCCATCAAGGAACTCAAACAGCTCGCTGACGAGTTGCGCAAAGACGTCATCGATGCCGTATCGGTGACGGGAGGACATCTGGGGGCAGGATTAGGCGTCGTGGAATTAACGGTGGCCCTCCACCATGTCTTTCATACCCCTGAAGACAGGCTGATATGGGATGTGGGACATCAGTGCTATCCTCACAAAGTCATCACAGGAAGACGCGACCGTATTCGCACACTACGCCAAGAAGGCGGACTCTACGGCTTCACAAAGCGGACAGAAAGCCCTTACGACCCCTTTGGCGCTGCCCACAGCTCAACCTCTATCTCGTCCGCCCTCGGCATGGCTGTCGCACGGGATATACGCAAGGAAAAACGCCATATTATTGCCGTCATTGGCGACGGCGCCATCAGCGCCGGCATGGCTTACGAAGCCATCAATAACGCTGGTGCTATGGATGAACGCCTTATCGTCATCCTCAATGATAACGATATGTCCATCGCGCCCCCCGTGGGCGCAATGAGCGCCTATCTCTCACGCCTTATCTCAGGAAAAACCTATTGCTCCATCCGCCGTATGGCCCTCAATGTGGCGCGCCACTTCCCTAAAGGAGTCGAACGCGCCATGAGACGCGTCGAAGAATATGCCCGCGGCCTTATCACAGGCGGAACACTCTTCGAAGAATTAGGCTTCTTCTATGTAGGCCCCGTCGATGGGCATAATATCAACCATCTTCTCCCCGTCTTACGCAACATTCGCGACTCGAAGCAAGATGGACCTGTTCTGCTCCATGTCGTAACCCATAAGGGCCATGGCTATAGCCCCGCTGAAGCCAGCGATGATAAATACCATGGCGTCAATAAATTCGATGTCATCACAGGAAAACAACAGAAATCCTCCTCGACAATCCCAAGCTACACGAAAGTGTTCGCTCAATCCCTCATCAAGGAAGCGAAAAAGGACGAACGTATCGTCGCCGTCACAGCAGCCATGCCCTCTGGCACGGGCTTAGATATGTTTGGCAAGGCCTTTCCTAAACGTTGCTTCGATGTAGGCATCGCCGAGCAACATGCCGTCACATTCTGTGCAGGCCTCGCCGCCGAAGGCATGAAACCCTATGCCGCTATTTACTCTACATTCTTACAACGCGCCTATGATCAAGTCGTCCATGATGTGGCGCTACAATCCTTGCCTGTGCGTTTTGCCATCGACCGCGCTGGCTATGTGGGCGCTGACGGACCAACCCATGCTGGCTCTTTCGATATTACCTATCTGGCAACACTCCCGCATTTCATCGTCATGGCACCCTCCGATGAAGCAGAACTCATGCACGCTGTCGCTACATCCGTCGATGTGGATACATGTCCCTTCGCCTTCCGTTATCCAAGGGGCAATGGTATCGGCATTGAGATGCCTGCTCATGGAACAAAACTTCCCATAGGCAAGGGACGCATTCTCTGTGAGGGAAGTCATGTCGCCCTCCTCGCCCTCGGCCCTCGAGTCCATAAAGCCGTCAAAGCAGCACAAAAACTTCTCACCCGCGGTATCTCATGCACAGTGGCCGACGCGCGATTCGCTAAACCCCTCGACACAGACCTCATACGACAATTGGCCACACATCACGAACTCCTCCTCACCATCGAAGAAGGCTCTATTGGCGGATTCGCAGCCCATGTGAGCCATTTCCTGTGTGAACAAGGACTCCTCGATGAAAGCCTACGCCTACGCTCTATGCATTTCCCCGACGTCTTTATTCCCCACGCCTCACCAGACGCCCAATACATGATGGCAAAACTCGACACCCAACATATCATCGACAAAGTCATGGCGGCTTACCCCCAACAGAAAAAACGCGTTCGAGCCTAAAAAGAAAACCTCACCCCATGGTGGCAGGATATGACTCCCTTGAGGCATGCGTCAATGCCCTCAGACGTGGCGAGAGGCGCGCCCTGTCCCGCGCCATTACCCTCATCGAATCAACACATCCCACCCACGTCCAGCAGGCGTCCCGTCTCCTAGACCAGCTACACCGCCAGCCAAAAAAAGAGGCCTTGCGTATTGGCATGAGCGGACCACCAGGAGCGGGAAAATCGACCTTTATCGATGCCTTGGGCTGTGCCATCATCCAACAAGACCAACATCTTGCTGTCCTTGCCGTCGACCCTAGCGCCGCGCCGAAAGAAGGACGTTTTGTTCGTCAAGATGGCATGCTCGTCTGTCATGACGGCTCTCTCGCCCATGCCGGGGGCGCAATCCTTGGCGACAAAACCCGTATGCCTCACTTAGCGGCATGCGACAACGCCTTCATTCGCCCCTCACCAAGCCGCGCCATCCTCGGCGGTATCGCCCCCCAAACCCATAACGCCATCACCCTTTGTGAAAGCGCTGGCTATGACGTCATCATCGTGGAAACGGTAGGCGTCGGACAAAGCGAAATCATTGTCGCCGATATGGTGGACCTCTTTATGCTCGTCCTGCCACCCGCTAGCGGCGACTCCCTACAAGGAATCAAACGCGGTATCATTGAGGTCACAGACATCCTTATTGTCAATAAAGCCGACGGCGCCCTGAAACACAATGCCTTGCGCAGTAGCGAAGAGTATCACGCCGCCATGAAACTCCTCCCGCCAAAACGACCCTATTGGACAGCACAGAGTATCGCCGTCTCATCCATCGAGAAAACAGGAATCGACCATGTCATCCAAACCATTGCCATGTTTAAAAGTCACCCCGACCATAGACGCCTTCGAAGCACAGAACGCATACAACAAGATAAAAGAAGCATGTGGCGTGTTCTCCACGACCTGTTCGAAAAACGACTCTTCCACCATCCTCAAGCCAAAAAAGAACTCGACCTCTCTTATCAGCAGCTCGACCAGCAAAAAACAACACCCCTCCATGCCGCCCATGCCATTATGGAAAAACTTTTTGCCCATGGCGAAAAAAACGATATTAGGGGTTGACGAAAATCGTTTTTATTCCCTAGTGACATAGTCGACACAAGAAAACGATACCAAAGAGGACAGAGCCCATGACAAGAAAATGCGCCATTACCCATAAAACATTCCAAACAGGCAATAAGGTGAGCCACGCCCATAACAAGGTGCGCAAACGCTTCCTCTCCAACATACAGAAAACGTCACGCTATTCTGAAATTCTCGAACAACGCATTCGTTTTCGAGCCACGCCTAAAGGACTAAAAACCATCGAGCGCTATGGCGGTATCGATGCATGGCTCATGCGCACAAAATTCTCACGTCTCGATGACTCCTTACGCCCATGGAAAATCCGTATCCAAAAGCGCCATGGACAAAAAGGCAACATATCGACCAGCCAACCACAGACAGAACCACCAACAGACACAGAAGACCATGTGTCCCAGACGCCTTCGCCATAAATCACCCATCCCACAGGGAACAATGTGAACAGGCGGCTCACAAGGCACAATGCGCACCCTTTCATAGGCCAATGTCATGGCTCTATTCCTTGTTCTTATTGTCATCGGTGTGAGTGTCTCTTCCTACATTTACGGGAGAAGGCATCTCTTTGATATAGAAGCCTACCCCTATATCCCCCGCCATGCCTCATGGCTCATGCCTCTTTTTTCGAGCTTCGTCCTGACGCTCTGTATCTTGTTCCTCCTGTCCGTCTTCGAGGAGGCTCACCTTGTCCTGTCCCTTGTGCTCTTGGCGTTTATCGCTGTGGCATGCTTTCTCATAGGGCACTATGACATGGCGCGTCCATCCAGCGCTGTCCGTCGCGTCATGGGACATGGCATCACCATAGTGCTCTTGCTCTGCACATGTGTCTCTGTGCTCACGGCATTCGCCATTATGCTCTCTCTCCTCATCGAGTCGCTTCGTTTTTTTCTCCATATCCATCCCCTTGACGTCTTTTTTGGCACGACATGGAGTCCTCAATTTAGCACGACAGACAGCAACAATCATGGCGCCTTTGGCTTTCTTCCTCTGCTCTGGGGGACATTTTATATCTCTTTTATTGCCGTCCTCTTTGCATCATCCATCGGTTTCATGACGGCGATTTACCTCAATCAATATGCCTCTCGCGCCATACGTATGGTTGTGAAACCCCTCTTGGAGATTCTCGCTGGCATTCCTACCGTTGTCTATGGATTCTTTGCCATCACATTGGTTGGGCCTTTTCTCAACCAAGCAGGCCATGCCATTGGCGTCAACATCGCCACAACAAGTGTCCTCACAGCGGGGATTGTCATGGGGATCATGCTCATTCCTTTCATCTCGAGCTTATCAGAAGACGTCATGCATGCGGTGCCGCGCGCCATGATAGAGAGCTCCTATGGCATCGGCGCGACAAAATCAGAGACCATAAAATACGTTATCCTGCCAGCGGCCTTGCCCGGACTCATCGGCGCGCTCACCCTCACCTTGTCCCGCGCCGTCGGCGAGACCATGATTGTCGTGATGGCCGCAGGAATCGCTGCCCGTCTCACCCTCAACCCCTTCGAACCTTTGACAACGGTGACGGTGAAAATTGTGTCCCAACTCACAGGCGACTTCGAATTCGATACGCCACAAACCCTCGTGTCCTTCGCCCTCGGCATGACGCTCTTCCTTCTCACATTCGCCATGAATATGGTCGCCTTCTCCATTGTGAGACGCTACCAGCAACGCTATCACTGACAGAGCGTTCACATGTCTCTCACATAGGACAACATCCCATGCCCCTCTTGCACAAACGCCCATCCACGCATGGTTTAGAAAGACGCCTCTCAAAAGAACGTCATTTCCACTTTTTAGGGCGTCTCGCCACCGCTATCAGTCTTTTTTTCCTTGTCGTCCTCTTTGCCTTTATCTTAGGAAACGGCATCAGCGGGTTCTTTCGCTATGATATTGCCCTCTCCTTCCCTATGACAGAAGAACAAGGACAATCCTACAGGAAAGCACTCTACAGCGCCCTCTATGAAAAATTAGGGGTGACCGACACAGCCGACAGACTCATGGGACGTCAGCTCTTGAGCCGTGCCGCTCCCGATGTCTTACAAGAAGCACGCCGCACTCAAGAACAGAAAGCCCAAGACGCCCCTCTCTCCCTATGGATTCCCGCCAGCATGTTGGTGGAAAACATTATGAAGGGGCGTTATGACTCGTCCCTCCCCGAAGAGCAAAGGCTCGTGAAGGATAAGCACATCGCATGGGTGCGCACATTGGATGAAGGAGGATTCCTACGTTGGCATATCAATAGGGATTTCTTTACCAATGGCGCGACAAGTTCGCCAGAGACAGCCGGCATCGGTATCGCCCTCTTGGGGTCGCTCATTATGATGGTCATCGTTGTCCTTGTCAGTGTCCCCGTAGGCGTATGCGCTGCCATTTACCTAGAGGAATTCGCGCCAAAACATAACCGCTTTATCTATCTTCTCGAATTGAATATCAATAATCTCGCCGCTGTGCCATCTATTGTCTTTGGTATTCTCGGACTCGCCATTTTTATCAATGTCTTTGGCATTCCCCGTTCCTCGCCGCTCACAGGAGGGCTCGTCTTGTCCCTCATGACACTTCCCACAGTCATCATATCGGCGCGTTCTGTCCTGAAAGCCGTTCCCTTATCCCTGAAATGGTCTGCTTATGGCTTAGGCGCTTCAAAACATCAAGTCATTTTCCACCATGTCCTCCCCGTTGCGACGCCCGGCATCGCCACAGGCGCTATCATAGGACTCGCCCAAGCATTAGGCGAAACAGCGCCTCTCCTCATGATCGGCATGTTTGCCTTCGTCGCTGATTATCCTCAATCACTGCTCGAACCCGCTAGCGCCTTGCCCGTGCAAACCTTCATATGGGCTGGCTCCCCCGAGCCCGGATTCGCCCAACGCACCGCCGCCTCCATTATCGTCTTGCTCTTCTTCCTTATCACCATGAACGCTACCGCCGTCTATCTCAGACAAAAATTTGAAATCAAGTGGTAAATGCTTTACCATCGCCCCGTGAATCAGGGACATAACGTCATGACAAAGAGAGTCAAATTCATCGCCAAAAGCGTCGACGTCTATTATGGTGAAAAACACGCCCTCTATGATGTCACCATCGACATTTTCGAAAAAGAGGTGCTCGCCCTCATAGGACCCTCAGGCTGTGGAAAGTCCACATTCATACGTTGCCTCAACCGTATCAATGATGAAATAGAGACATGCCACGTCAAAGGCTCTATCCTGTTAGACGGCATCGACATCAATAGCACACAAATGAATGTGTTCGAACTACGAAGAAAAGTCGGCATTGTGTTCCAAAAACCAACGCCTTTCCCGCGCTCTATCTTCGACAATATCGCCTATGGACCACGTATCCATGGCATCGCACACAATAACAAGCAATTGGCCTCCCTCGTGGAAGAAAGCCTCCATAAGGCAGCCCTCCTCGATGACGTCAAGGACAGACTCGATGAACCCGCCCTCAGCCTCTCTGGCGGACAACAGCAACGCCTCTGTATCGCACGCGCCCTCGCCGTCAATCCAGAAGTCATCCTCATGGATGAACCATGCTCCGCCCTCGACCCCATCGCCACAGCGCGCATCGAATCCCTCATCGATACACTAGGAAAAGAATATACTATCATTGTCGTAACCCACTCCATGCAACAGGCCGCACGCATATCACAACGAACAGCCTTCTTCCATGTAGGAAAACTTGTCGAGTGCGACGACACCGACACCATCTTCACACACCCAACGGACGAACGCACCCATGGCTATATCACAGGACGATTCGGATAACCCCATGATGAAAACGCAACACCATATCGTCTCTGCCTATGATGACGAACTGAAGAAACTCTCCAATATCACCATCACGATGTTGAGTCAGTCGCAAAAAATGCTGGAACAGAGCGTCGATGCGCTCAAAGAGAAGAAAGATACGCAAGCGCGCCATGTTGTCAAAAAAGATGACAAAGTGGACGCCCTCGAAGCATCAGGAGAAGAACTCGCCATCCGCATGATCGCACTGAGGCAACCGATGGGCGCAGATCTACGCATGATCATTGCCAGCCTCAAAATGAATAGCGACATAGAACGCATTGCCGATTATGCCTCTAATATCGCAAAAAAAGTGTCCCTCGTCTTGGGGGAAAAAGACGCAGAACGCCGTAACCGCTGTATTGACCATTGTGTCCCTGGCATGGCATCGATGGCACAAGAACTCCTCTCTGTGGGGCATGACGTGATACGCCTCATAGAAAATCCCTCCGCCAGCCACGCCGTCACCATATGGAAACGGGACGCCTCCATCAACGACCATTATGTCGACAATTTTAAGACTTTATCCCTCTGCCTGAAAGAAGATAAAGCCCATGTCGCCATCTGCACCCATTTCATCTTTATCATTAAGGATATGGAGCGCATAGGCGACCACTTTAAAAATGTGGCGGAGTCTATTTTCTACTATCGAAAAGGCGTGCCGTTCAGCAAACACCTACTCTGAAGCAAGCCAACGCCTAAAGGTGGCACGTAATGCCACCATCATCCACAGGGACGGGAGAGCAATGATGGCGGAAAACAGGAAAAACAGAGGCCACCCCAACATATCGGCAAACACACCGCTGAAGGACGATAAAACATTCCTCCCGAATGCCATAAAAGACGATAAGAGGGCATACTGAGTCGCCGCCCACATAGGATGACAGAGCGCCGATAGGAAGGCAACAAACGCTGCCGAGCCCATGCCACCCGTCATATTCTCGATGGTGATCGTCACATAGAGCCACCCCGCATGGTTGCCAACCGCCGCCTGCCAAATAAACACAAGATTCGATAACATTTGCGCAAGACCACATGCCAACAGCCCGCCATAGAGACCCCAACGCAAACAAAGAAATCCCCCCACGACAACCCCCGCCAATGTAGCAAGCACGCCATAAATCTTGCTGATAAGGGCGACCTCCGATGCTTGAAAGCCCAATTCATAATAAAAAGGATTCGCCATCACGCCTAACGTCGCATCCGTCAATTTATACAAGACGATAAATATCAGCAAAAGACACCAATGGGGCTTTTCCATGAACTGCATGAAGGGACTCATGACGACCCTCTGGAAAGAGGATGGCATATGGCGTCCCCCGTCCCCCACAGGACGTGGCGGCGATGGCGCAAGAAGCACCGCCGCCATCCCCACCACCATACAAAGCGCCATCACATCATAGACATGATGCCACGCCATATGGTCGGACAAGAATAAGGCGCCAGCCCCCGATACAAGCAATCCCAAACGATAGCCCAATTGAGTCGCCATGGACCCCGCCGCTTGTTCGTCCGCCGCTAACATCTCGATGCGATAGGCATCGACGACAATGTCTTGACTCGCCGACCAAAACGCCACCAGCAATGCCGCCAACGCCACACCATAAGGCTGTTCGATGGGATTAATACGCCCAAGAAGCAACAAAGAGGCAAGGAGACAGCATTGCGTGATGATAATCCATGAACGACGATGCCCTAAAAAAGACATGTCAAAACGCACGCCATCACAGACGAAAGACCACAGGAATTTTAACGTGTAGGGAAGACCCACAAGGCTATAAAATCCTATGGTTGTCTTATCAACACCTTCGCTGGCAAGACGCCAATAGAGCGTTGAACTGGTGAGTAAGAGAGGCAAACCACTGGACGCCCCCATAAGGAAAATAACGAAGAGACGTCTCGATGCCACAATGGCATAGATATGATGCCACGAAGCACCAGACATGACGTTCACGCTTTTGCGTCTAAAAACTCGAGGAGCGGCGTCTGAGGACGCGCGCCAAAATGACTGATGACCTCTGCCGCACATAAAGCGCCATAATGTCCACAGACAGATGGGGCATGCCCACCCACAAGCCCATGTAAAAATCCTGCCGCATAGAGGTCGCCAGCCCCCGTGCTATCAACGACACGCTTCCAGACGACAGCATCAATGGCCTCGTCCTTGTCATGATGTTCTGTGGCCATATCCATGACGATAGAGCCCTTATCGCCACGGGTGATGATGGCGAGACCACGCCTATGGAACGAACGCCACGCCTTTTGCGCTTGTGCGACATCCTGCGTGCGCGTGAGAGCATAGGCCTCTAGCTCGTTGGCAAACACAATGTCACAATGCTCCTTGATGAAAGGTATGAGCCCGTCTCGATATGTCTCGGCTAACCCTACATCAGAGAGTGAAAAAACAACCTGCCCGCCAGCGCCACGCACAATGGTGGCAGCCCTCTCCATAAGAGGCACGCCATGGTCTGTGCTCCACAGATACCCCTCTAAAAAAAGATAGGACGTATCCTCTAACATAGGACGCCCATCCTCCACATCCTCCACGCCCAAAAAGCTGCTCGCCCCTAAGAACGTCTGCATACTGCGATGACCATCAGGAGTCACAAAAATTAAACAACGCGCCGTCGAGACAGAGCCCGTCAACGCCTTGACAGTGAACGTCACACCACAACGACTCATATCTGCCGAGAATGCTCTGCCTAACCCATCATCAGCAACCTTGCCAAGAAAAGCACAACGCCCGCCCAATGATGCTAGCCCTACCATCGTATTGGCAACAGAACCACCACATATCTCTAATTGAGGGACAAGCTGACGATAGAGACGTTGGGAGTCCTCTTCCCCAACAAGCGTCATGCGATGTTTGAGAATGCCCGCCTTCGCCAAAAAGGCATCATCCACATCCACAAGCACATCAAGAACGGCATTGCCAATACCAACAACATGGTAGCGTTTATCACCCATCATGGTGTCCTCCCTATCTTTTTGCTTTATGCGGCCACATGCACACATCATAGGCAACGCAACGCCCACATCGAGGGACGCGCGCAAGACATGTATAACGCCCATGGAGAATAAGCCAATGGTGACAACGTTTCTTTGCCCACGAAGGCACACGCGCCTCTAACGCCTCTTCCACCTCCTGCGGCGTCTTTCCTCGCGCTAATCCCATCCTGTTCGATACTCTAAAAATATGGGTATCAACAGCAATCGTCGGCATACCAAAAAAGATATTCAGAACGACATTGGCGGTCTTACGCCCAACCCCAGAAAGACGCTGTAGCGCATCCCTATCACACGGCACCTCGCCGCCATGTCTCTCTAACAGCTGACGGCTCAATGCCATGATATAGCGCGCCTTGCTCCTATAGAGTCCTATGGTCTTGATAGCATCCTGTAAGTTCGAGAGACCCCATTGAAGCATTTTCTCAGGGGAGTCGCGCTCTCCAAAAAAACCCTTCGTCGCGCCATTGACAGCTTTATCTGTCGCTTGTGCCGAAAGCACAACAGCCACCAAAAGGGTATAGCTGTTCGTATAGAACAGCTCGCCCTTCGGTGACGCATCGACATCCTCGAAATGCCGAAAAAGAGACTCAACCTCTTCTGCTGAGAGCATGCCCTCTGACCCCTGAGAAGGACGCGCATGGGAAGGACGCGCATGGGAAGGACGCGCCTGAGAAGGACGCGCCTGAGAAGGACGCGCATGGGAAGCGCGCAACGCACCGAACGTCCCCTCAGCCATCATCGTCACGGCGAAGAAGGAATGAACACCTTTCCCGCCTCAGGAGGCGTCCTGTCCACAGGGGCTAACACATCCTCCTCTCTCCCCGTCAGCGACAATATCCTGCCCGTGAAGTCTAAATACGCCGTGCGCGACTCCTCCCACAAAATCTCCGCATCGAAAGAGGCGCGCATGGTATACGCACCTTCATCCACAACCCGCACCGACTCCTTGAGATAATGCACGCTCTCCACCAATGACTCATGGAGAGGCATAAGAGACTCTGACGGAAGCACTAAACCCTTGAGCTCTTCCACAGAGCCAAGCGCCTCAAGATAGTCATAGAGAACGTCTTCTCGGGCCTTAAAAGCGTCCGTATCGATAGCCTTGCTATCGATGGCATGCCTCTCGAGGAGCTGACCATGGGTAATCAAGGCATAACCTAGCACCGCATGCTTATCCTTGATGAGGTCATGATAGGCTTGTGCCTCCTCCATAGATGGATTGCCACATCCCATCACAAGACAGCACGCTATCACCGCCCCACGGTAAGAATAATGCTTTTTTCCCACGATTCATCTCCTCTCTTGTCTGTGTCCCTTACCATAGAGCCACCATAGAGAATGTCCTTTCACGTTGCAATGTCTTTAGCACAGATATACGATAGGCGAGGGCTTTCTCCTATAACCAAACGCTAACCATTGAGAAAAAGGAAGGTGTGCGATGAGGCACTATGTAGGTCGTGTGTGTTCTCTATGCTTTTTTCTGTCGTTATGTGGCGTGTCATGCCTCAGCCTCAATGGGATAGCAGCGGCGGCCTCTATCAATCTGTCGAGAGATGTCGTCATCAATCAGCCTAAGAACGTCGTATGGGACAGAATGGGACATTTCAACGCCATGGAGAGGTGGCATCCTGCTGTGTCATCAACACAAATGGCGGGAGCTGACGTGCCAACACGCCTCCTTATCCTCAAGGATGGGCGTATTGTTCGTGAAGAGCTCATCGATTATCGTGAAAACAATGCCTATACATACAAAATTCTTGACGGCCCCTTTCCTGTGAAAAACTATATTTCTACGCTCTCTGTGGAGGATGAAGGAACGCGCACCCGTGTCATATGGACAGCGCGTTTTGAGCCCGCTGATGGCGTGTCGAAAGAGAAAGCCGAAAAAACAATGGTTGGCGTCTATGAAAGTGGACTCAAAAACCTCATGCGCATGCTCCGCTAAACCACAGCGCCAGCCTGTCATCCCTCGTCACTGATAAGGGGAAGACCATCGACCATATCCCCCACACGGGCTGGACCTGCGCCCGCTTGTCTACGTATCATAACGTCGGCATGGGCAAATTCCTTCAGGCCTGCGCTATCCTGAGAGGAAAAGGCGCGCACCCCCTCACCCACAAACATCCCGCGACGATAATGCTCGCGCGTCCCCTCCTCAGGCAAGGCGCGCGTCAGAGGGTAAGAACGCCACCCCGATAAATCACCAGAGAGACCAAACCAACGCCTTATCATAGGACGCAAAAAAAGAAGACCACATACCATAGACGATACAGGATTGCCCGGAAGACATAAGAGAGGACACCCTGCAATGACAGCAAAACGCACAGGCTTGCCCGGACGTATGGCGACTTTATGGAAAAAAAGACACGCCTCCTTTTCATCTTGCTCCTCAAGGACACGCGCCACAACATCATAGCGCCCCACAGACGCCCCTCCCGTCGTCACAATCATGTCCACTTGTGGCAAAAGCACATCCCATAACACGTCACGGAAGGCTTGCCTATCGTCACGAACAATACCTTGATACACGACCTCACCCCCCCACGCCTCGATAGAGGCAGCGAGTCCCACCAATGTCGAGGCGATCACACGATGAGATGGCACATCTCTCTCTCCAAGCATTGCCAATTCATCGCCAGTGGCAAGCAACGCAATACGAGGCTTCTTAAAAACAGACAATGTCGCCCGATTGAGAGACGCCAGCAACAGAAGATGACGCGCCTGCAACCATAGGGGAGCTGTCAATAACATATCCCCCTTTTTCATCGCGCTCCCTTGCTGACGAACATAAGCCCCCTTTGGCGGTACATGGGCGCATGTCACCATGCCGTCCTTCTCTTGCGCATCCTCTTGGAGCAACACCCTGTCGCTCCCTTCTGGAACGACAGCCCCCGTATAAAGACGCACCGCCATCCCTCTCTCCAATGGGGATGACACATCATAAGGCACGCCCGCCCGCGACTCCCCCACCAATGTCCAGCCATAAACGCCTTGATGACGCCTAAAATATGGCGAGACACCATACCCATCCATAGACGACACAGCGCAGGGAGGCTCATGACGGACAGCATGAATCGACTCGGCCAAGACCCTCCCGCGACACTGCCTCAGCGCTCTTGTCTCCCATGCCCTGTCCTTGCGCCCCCACGCCAGCAACAATCCCTCGTCTAGGCGATGATAGGCCTCACGCAAAGGTATCATGGCGGTATGTCCCTGATGTCCCCCCCTTTTTCTCGAGAAGCATAATGTCGGTGATGACTATGCCCTTATCTAAGGCTTTACACATGTCATAGAGCGTCAATGCTGCCACAGAGACAGCCGTCAAGGCTTCCATTTCCGCCCCCGTCCGTCCCCAGAGACGACATGACCCTTGGATATGGACGGTGCGCGCCTTATCGTCAAAAGAAAAATCAACCGCCACATGGGACAAGGCAAGATGATGACAAAGAGGAATCAATGAACTCGTTTGTTTTGCCGCCATAATTCCCGCCACACGCGCCACCGCCCAAAGATCTCCCTTCTCCATCACGTTGCCTCTGCGCACCTTGTTATAGAGCATGTCGCCCATGCGCACCGCCCCGTGAGCCTTCGCCTCGCGCCATGTCTCGTCCTTGCCATGAATATCGACCATCGAGACCATGCCCTTTTTGTCAAGGTGAGAGAAAGAAGGCGATGATGCTGTCGTCATGGTCCCTCAGCCCCCTCACCCCACAGCTGGCGCACAGCGCGCGCTAGGTTATGAGAACGCATCAGCGATTCGCCCACTAAAAAGCCAGACGCACCCTGAGAAGAGAGAGTCTTGATGTCGTCATAGCTCTTGATACCACTCTCGCTGATAACGAAACATGAAGGAGGAACGGCATGGAGGAGCGCCTCTGTCACAGAGAGATCCACCGCCAATGTCCCAAGATGGCGATTGTTAATCCCTATCAATGACGTCCCTAAGGCGCAAGCCCGCTCCAATTCCTCTAGGGTGTGGACTTCCACCAGCACATCCATTCCCCCGTCACGTGCCATGTCATACAATGTCCGCGCCTGCCTATCATCAAGAATCGCCATGATCAGTAAAATGGCATCGGCGTCATAGGCAAGGCTCTCTTCTATCTGCCAAGGGTCGATAATGAAATCTTTACGCAAAATAGGCAATGTGGAGACGTCCTTCACAAGAGGCATAAACGCACAACATCCTTGAAAATATGTCTCTTCCGTGAGGACGGACAGGCATGTCGCGCCTCCCTCCTCGTAGGCTCTGGCGATGGCACGGACATCGAACGCCTCGCGTATGACCCCTGCCTTAGGGGAGGCTTTCTTAAGTTCAGCAATAAGACCCCATCCCCTCTCACGCTTCGATTCCTTGAGGGCGCGCAAAAAACCCCGTCGCGCATGCTGGGCCTGTGGAAGAGGGATAGACCCTTCTCTCTTTACGCTTTCGAGCATGCGCCTCTTGTCCGCAAGAATGGAGGTGAGGGCATGGGACATCGCCATCCTCGCGCCATGATACGTGTTCATCCCTGTTTGCTTGCTCCTATCACTTGGTTTAATAAGGCTTGGCTCTTGCCACTGGCGAGTGCCTGCCGTGCTTGCTCCACACCTTGCGTTGGCGTCTCTGCCTTGCCTGCCACAAAAAGTCCACAGCCCGCATTGAGTAAAACAGCATCCCTGAAGGCACTTTCCTCATCCCGCAAAACAGAGAGAATGTTCTCGGCATTGTAAGAGGCATCGCCCCCTTTCATCGCTTCAAGAGAAGAGACTCCTAGCCCCACATCGTGGGGTGTGATGGATAACGTTTCCAAGGACGCACCATCAAACGCCACAACATGCGTCTTCCCCTGTATAGAGAGCTCGTCCTGCCCGTCCTCGCCATGAACAACCCAACCACGCTTGACCCCAAGGGCTCTTAAACTTCGCGCCATAGGCATGCACCATGACGCATCAAAAACACCCACCAATTGCGTCTCCACACGACAGGGATTCGCCAAGGGACCCACAAGATTAAAGATGGTACGCACAGCAAGAGAACGGCGGATAGGCGCAACATGACGCATGGAAGGATGGTGGTGAGGCGCATATAAAAAGGCAAAACCTAAAGATGTCAACATCGTCTGTAGAACATCCGCCTTGTCCGTGAGTCTCAGACCGAGGGCCTCAAGGACATCGGCAGAACCACAGCGAGACGACTGCGCACGATTGCCATGCTTTGCCATGACAACGCCACAAGACGCCATCACGAACGCTGAGGCGGTGGACACATTGAGCGTGTCACAACCATCACCCCCCGTGCCACAATTATCCATAGCACCCGATGGCACAGACACAGGAACACAATGACGACGCAAACTCTGCGCCGCCGCCACAAGCTGCTCCTCTTCCTCGCCACGCTCACGCAACGCCACCAAAAATGCGCCCAACTGCACAGGGTCAGCACCGCCCTCCATCATACAAGAAAAGGCATCCTCAAAAAAGGCGCGCCCCATACCACGTCCAGACGCCAACATCTGCCAATAAAAAGAAAATGTCTTCTTCTCTGTCGCACCCATCGCCTATCGTCTCCTACCCTTGCGCGCCAACCCCGTCACGCTCACCCACAAGACGCACGAAATTCCCCAGCACGTCATGCCCATATTCTGTGGCAATGCTCTCAGGGTGAAATTGGACGCCATAAAAAGGCAAACTGTCATGCTCCAGCGCCATGATGACATGGTCATCCACGGCTCGCGCCGTGACCCGAAGGCATGACGGACAACTCTCATCCTCAACAATAAGAGAATGATAGCGCGTTGCCGAAAAAGGACTCTTAATCCCTTGAAACAATCCCCGCCCATCATGGGTGATGGCGCTGACTTTCCCATGCATGGGACGAGGCGCACGCACCACCGACCCGCCAAAACTCTGCCCTAGCGCTTGGTGGCCTAAACATATCCCCAAAACAGGGACGGGATGGGCGCGCTCGCTATTCTCTCGTAAAAACGCTAAACACACGCCAGCCTTGTCAGGATCACAAGGGCCAGGAGATATGACACAGGCAGAAGGACGACTCGCAAAAATCTCTGACACACTCCACACATCATGGCGAATGACCTTCACCTCAACTCCCAATTCCGCCAAGTAGTGTAAAACATTCCACGTGAAACTATCATAATTGTCTATGAGCAAAAACATACACGCTCTCCACAAAACCACCCTCACACCCCCACACCCATATGCGCCCCAAAACAAACACCCCCAAAGAATATCTATAGCCGTTATCATATACGAAAAGGTAAAACCATGCTATCAAAGCACAAAGGCATGGATGAACAGCCCTTGATAGACCATGATGAATGAACGCCGTAAAATCCTCTATGAAGGAAAAGCAAAAATCCTTTTCGAAGGCAGCCGCGACGATACGCTCATCCAGTATTTCAAGGATGATATGACCGCCTTCAATAAAGAACGCCATCGCGTCATGGAGGGAAAAGGCGTCATCAATAATCGTATCTCTTCTCACCTCATGGACCATATGGGATGTCTTGGCATCCGCACCCATTTGCTCGAACAACTTAACATGCGCGAACAATTGGTGAAAAAATTGGATATGTTCCCCCTCGAAATTGTCGTGAGAAATCTGGCCGCTGGCTCCCTGTGTCGACGTATCGACCGCTTTCAGGAAGGCGATACCCTCCCCAACCCTCTTGTCGAATTCTACTACAAAAAAGACGCCCTAGGCGACCCCCTTATCAACACAGACCATATCATCGCCCTCGACATCATGGATGAAGACGCTCTAGACGACATACGGGCAACAGCACTACGCATCAATGATATTCTCTCGAGCATCATGCTCAGCATTCACATCACCCTCGTCGATGTCAAACTAGAATTCGGACGCACAGGAGACAGCGAAGACATTACCTTAGGCGATGAAATTAGCCCCGACAGCTGCCGACTATGGGATAGAAAAACAAAGACAAAGATGGATAAAGATCGCTTCCGCCAAAATCTTGGCCATGTCATCGAACATTATCGTGAAGTCGCCTTGCGCCTTGGCGTCTTGCCACCGCATGATGCCGCACAAACGCCAAAAGAGACTGACAGAAAGGAGAATACGTTACAAAACATTACCCAATTTCGCCAACGAACGGAAAAAAAGACATAGACGCCATGCCACCAACAAAAAAAGCCCATCAGGTGAAAGCCATTATCCATATTATGCCGAAACAGGATGTCCTAGACCCCCAAGGGCGCGCCATCGCCCAATCCTTAAAAGAACAGGGATTCCACGTCCTTGACGCACGTTGTGGCAAACGCCTCGAACTCGTCTGTGATGTCGACCCGACCCTCAGCCGACAAAAACAAGAAGAACAATGTCACACCATGTGTCGCGCTATGTGCTCTGCCATGCTCGTCAATGAACTCGTAGAGCATTATCATATTGACATTGACCATGCCTGAAAGCGCCCCACCCAAGAGGGCTGTTGTCATCGTCTTTCCCGCCTCCAATTGTGATAAAGAGATAGGCCATGCGCTGGAACATATCTTGGCATGGGATGTGTGTTTCTGCCCATCCCATGAAAGCACCTTGCCAGACGCATCCCTCTATGTCGTCCCGGGCGGTTTCTCATGGGGTGATTACCTACGCACTGGCGCCCTCGCCGCCAGAACCCCCGCCATACAAGCCCTCAAAAAACGCAACGAACAAGGCTGTCCCATCCTCGCTATCTGCAACGGATTCCAAATCCTCACGGAAGCGGGCATGCTGCCCGGAGTCCTCCAAACCAATCACGCCCTCACATTTATCTGCGCACCACAAACACTCCGTGTCGACAGCACCCATAGCCTATGGACACAGGCATTCCCACAAGGCACATGCCTGTCTTTTCCCATCGCACACCATGCGGGATGTTACACAGCCGATGACGCTACGTTGGACGCCCTCGAAAAAAAACATCGCGTCATCTTACGTTATGTGGATGAAACGGGTGAGACACATCAAGACGCCAATCCCAATGGCTCGTGCCGCGCCATTGCTGGACTCACCAACGAACAAGGCAACATATGCGCCCTGATGCCTCACCCAGAACGCGCTCTCTACCCATGGCATGGAAGCACCGACGGCGCGCGCTTCCTCAGCGGATTTCACCAGTCCCTCCTCAAAACAGCAACATCGCCATAAACCATCCCTTATGCCAGTGCCAACGCCATCACCCCCTCAACGCCCTCACACAAAGGCAAAAAGGCAACAGGATACAGAGACGTCACTCTCACCCCAAGAAATAGAAAAAATAGAAGCCTTGCTCGGCCATGCCCCCTCTCCCCTCGAACACGCCTTGTTTTCTGCTATGTGGTCAGAACATTGCGCCTATGTCTCAACGCGCAAACATCTTGCCCTCATGCCAAAAAAAGCGCCCCATGTCCTGTGTGGTCCAGGGGAAAATGCGGGAATCATCGACCTAGGCCATAACATCGCCTGCGCCTTTAAGGTCGAAAGCCACAACCATCCCTCTTTTATCGAACCCTATCAAGGCGCTGCCACAGGTGTGGGCGGAATCTTACGCGATATTTTTACGATGGGCGCACGCCCTGTCGCCCTCCTCAATGCCTTGCGCTTTGGCATGCCCTTAGAAGAAAGAACACGCACCCTCGTCACATCTGTCGTCAAAGGAATTAGCGCCTATGGCAACGCCATCGGAGTCCCCACCGTCGGCGGCGAATGCGCATTCCATACGGGATACAGAGGCAATAACCTCGTCAATGTCATGGCAGTCGGCCTCGTGAACCCCAAAAACATCTTTTATGCTAAAACCACCCACCACGCCCCCGTCTATTACCTCGGCGCCCATACAGGATATGACGGCATCCATGGCGCCACTATGGCATCAACACAATTTCGACGCCATAAACAAAAGACGCAAAAAACGACCGTGCAAATAGGCGACCCGTTCCTCGGTAAAATGCTCATGGAGGCATGTCTTCATATCATGGAAGAACGCCTCATCCTCGCCATACAGGACATGGGCGCCGCAGGATTGACATCCTCCGCATGTGAAATGGCAGCGCGTAGCGGATGTGGTATCGACCTCACCTTAGAGAACATCCCCTTACGCCATAAAGCCATGACAGCACAAGATATTATGCTCTCAGAAAGCCAAGAGCGCATGCTCCTCATTGCCGACCCGTCTCCAGATAAACAACAAAAACTGAAAGACATAGCCACAAACTATCGCCTCGCTATCGCCCATATTGGCACGCTCAACGAGAGTCAACATATCACCCTCCATCACCATAAGCGATGTGTCGCCAACATTCCCTTGCGCGCCTTATGTGATGACGCACCCTTCTATAATAGGACACGCAAACGACAGAAGCCCCCACCCCCCTTCGAGCCAGAGCTCCATAAAAGAACAAAACAGACATTCGAATATGACATGCTCACCTTGCTCACAAGCTTCGCCGCCAGTAGCCGACAAGCGATTTCCCGACAATTCGACTCAGGGGTGGGAGGCAACACAGTCCATAGCCCGCTCCATGACGCTGCCCTCATACGACTTCCAGATAAAAAACGCGCCCTCGCTCTCACCATCGATGGCAATCACCGCTATAGCATGCTCGATGCGCAAAGCGGCGCATGCCATGCCGTCGCTGAAAGTTACCGCAATATCAGCGCATGTGGCGCACAACCCCTCGCCATTACCAATAACCTCAATTTTGGCGACCCCACACGCCCCCACGTCATGGCACAAATCTATGATGCCATCTGTGGTATCAGAGAGGCATGCCTCGCCCTCAACCTCCCTGTCGTCTCAGGCAATGTCTCGCTCTATAATCAAACAGATGATATATCGATCCCGCCAACGCCCGTCATCGGCGCCGTCGGACTCCTCGATGACCTACGCTATTACGCAAGCCCCGCCCATTTGCAAGACAAAGACCATATCCTCCTCATCGGCGAACAACGGGGACATCTCGCTGGCTCGCTCTATGCCTTCTCTGTCCTCAACATAGAGGATGGACAACCACCGCCTATCGCCCTCGACAAGGAAAAAAAACACGCAGACTTCGTTCGAACACTCATAGGACAAGGACTCACACGTTGCGTCCATGACATAGCCGACGGCGGTATCGCCATCGCCCTCTGTGAAATGGCGTTTGCCAGCGACATCGGCTTCCACATCGACGCACCGCCATTGAACGGACTCCTCCCCCAAGAATGGGCCTTTAGCGAAGAGGCATCATGCTATCTCGTCAGCTGCACACAGCTGGATGATGTCCTCGCTCTCGCTAAAAAACACACTATCCCCGTCTCTGTTTTAGGTGTCGCTGGCGGTGATAGACTCCACATCGATACATGCTGCTCTGTCCCCCTATCGATAAAATCCCTTTACTATCAGTGGTTTTCCGATTATATGAAACTATGCCCATGACGAAACAAGACATCACCCAACGCATAAGACAGGCTCTGCCCGATGCCGTCATCCATATCGATGATCTCAAAGGCGATGGCGACCATTACAAGGTCGATGTCGTGTCCCAAGCGTTTCGAGGCTTGTCCCGATTGCAACAGCATAGGCTCGTCTATGGCGCTCTGGGTGACGCCATGGGGACCGAACTCCACGCCATGATGCTCTCAACCCATGTAGAGTCCACAAGCCCCGACAAGGATTCCCCTTCACCCTCCTCAACATCATAACCCATCACCTACCCTATAACGCGCCATGACTGATAAAACACATTCACCTCCCCCCCTCAATGAGGCGGTCGAAACACAGATCCGCTCGCTTATTAACGACAATGATGTCGTCCTCTTCATGAAAGGAAGCGCCATGATGCCCATGTGTGGCTTCTCCTCGCTGGCGGTGGACATCCTCGAGTCACTCAAGGTGACGTTTAAAGATGTGGACGTCCTGCAAAGCGCCGACTTGCGTCAAGGCATCAAAATCTTCTCCGATTGGCCGACAATCCCTCAACTTTACGTCAAAGGCGAATTCGTTGGCGGAAGCGACATTCTACGCAGTATGCATCAGCAAGATGAATTGCGCCCCTTCTTCAAAGAAAAAGGTGTCGCTTGCGAAGACGCCGCCCCCTCCTGAGGAATCGCCAAGACACCATTGGGATGACGTGTCAGCCCACATGTGTCACCATGCCCCTCACAGGGAAAAACAAAGGCCGAGCAACGTTCCACGAGCACAGCGACCCGCGTGCCTTTCTTTGGTAAAATCACGCCAGCAATATGTACGTGAATCTCTTTGCCATCGTCAAGGGATAGGGTGATATGAGAAAATCGCCCCAAGAGACGCGCACTCGTCACATGGCCTTGCACATTGGTGTCGTCATGCCCCCCTTTGCCATCAATGACGGAAATCCCTATGCCGTCAGGACGCACCAGAATATCCACCTCCATACCCTCCTCGATGGATGGCGGCGCCGCAAAACTGCCTAAGGCAATACGCACAACCCCCTTATCCACACGCCCACAGAAACGATTCACAGGGCCAAACAACTCCGCCACAAAAGCATCCACAGGACCAAGCCACGTCTCAAAAGGCGTGCCCGATTGCACAATAGCGCCGTCCCGCATCACAAAAATATGGTCTGCCATGAACATCGCCTCCTCAGAGTCATGAGTCACCATCAATGCCGTCAAGCCCTCCTCCTTTAAAAGCGCTAACGTCGCCTCGCGCACACGCATACGATTGTCCGCATCCAACCCCGAAAAAGGTTCGTCCAATAATAAAAGGCGCGGCTTACGCACCAAAGCGCGCAACAAAGCAACCCGCTGTTGTTGCCCGCCTGATAGGGTGTGCGGCCACGCATACAAAAATTCCTCAACCCCCAAATGGCGCGCCGCCTTGTCGAGCCAAAGACGCTCTGAACGCGCCATGCGCCTCACACCAAAACATATATTGTCATAGACATTGAGATGGGGAAATAAGGCATAGTCTTGAAACACCATGCCCACATGACGCTCCTCTGGCGGCATGCGATAGCATGCCCCATACCCCCCTACGCCAACATCCGTCAAAACACGACCATTCAGACTGACGCACCCCTCCAAAGGCATCTCAAAACCCGCAATGATACGCAATAACGTAGACTTCCCACAGCCCGACGGACCAAGCAAACACCCAATCTCACCACACCCAACAGAAAGCGACACACGAGACAAGACGTCACGATGTGCTCCAGAGCGATGATAGCGATGACAAATGTCTTGTATCTCTAAGGCACGTTCATATGACATGCGTGTGACATCTCTCCTCTGTGACCCCGTCAGAACATCATGCTGGCGCGCTACCATACCCTTCATGCCCGCCAAACACCGAACGCGTGATAAGTCTACTCATCCACAAAACAGGAAGCAAGCCAATCATCACAATCATCAGCGCCCCAGCCGACGACGTGACAAACGCTTCATCCTGAGCATACAACCATACCCACGTCGCCAACGTCTCGTAACTTGGGGGGCGAAGCAATAATGTCAACGGCAATTCTTTCATAATATCCACAAACACAAGAAGCGCCGCCGTGATGACACTGGGACGCACCATAGGAACATGCACACGCATCATCACGCGCCACGCCGTCGCCCCCAATGTGCGCGCCGC
The DNA here is from genome assembly GCA_014332745.1 of Alphaproteobacteria bacterium GM7ARS4. Taxonomy (NCBI): domain Bacteria; kingdom Pseudomonadati; phylum Pseudomonadota; class Alphaproteobacteria; species Alphaproteobacteria bacterium GM7ARS4. The sequence continues at coordinate 239,803 of JACONL010000001.1, forward strand.
TTGCTCCATAGAGAGTGTCACCCGCGATAAAGAAGACTCTACCGCCCCATAGGAAAGCGCAAGGAAACGAACACTATAGCCATACAGAAGAGCCCATGACGAACTCAATAGGTAAAGAGAGCCCGACCCAGCACCAAAAAGCCACACTGATACATCCCGCTCTAAAAACGACAGCCATAATAATATGCCCACCCCTAAAACCGCCCCCGGAATGGCGTAACCAACAGACGCCATCCTCATCAAGGCGCGAAAAAAAAGACCAGACGGAGGACGCCCAGCCCACGCTAACAAAAAACCAAGAATGACAACCAACACCGAACCTAATGTCGCCAACGTCAAGGAATTCACCATAGGAACAAACATATTGTCAGCAAACGCCTGCGGGTAAGACGACCACGCAAACATCGCTAAAACAACACACGGCACAAGAAAACCCACAACCAGAGGGAACAAACACACACCCATAAGAGCATAGCCACGCCAACCAGAGACCCTGTCAGTAGAAAAAAAACGATGACGGGTTGTCATATGATGGTATCTCTTCTCGCCACGCCCATGCCACTCCATAGAAAGAACAACAATGATAAAGAGAAGTAAAAGAACCGATAAACGCGCCGCCGCCCCTAAACTATTCATATTCAGCCACGTGTTGTAAATACCACTGGTGAAACTAGGAATGGCAAAATACTGCACCGTGCCAAAGTCATTCAACGTCTCCATCATCACAAGACTCAAACCCGCTATCAACGATGGACGCATCAGAGGAAACGCCACAGAAAAGAAATTACGCCACGGACGACAGCCTAAAATACGACCCGCCTCCCACATACATGCCGATTGCTCAATAAGAGACGCCCGCACAAACGCATACACATACGGATATAACGTCACACTCATCACAAAAATCGCCATGCCCATGGAGCGCACGTCAAAAAAGACACGCCCCTCGAAAAGATCCGTATAGACAAACGCCACAAGATAAGAAGGCATCGCCATAGGAAGTAAAAGCACCGAACGCAATAGACGACTCAAAGGAAAACGATACATGGTGACACACCATGCCGTACCAACACCAAGCAATGTCGAGCCCACAGCAACCCCCACAACCAACGTCAGAGTCGCCACCGTGTAATCTAAAAGCGTATGCTCAACAACATGAACCCATACGTCGTCATGACCCGTCCATGCCACAGACACGACCATAAGAAGGGGACAGAGAACAACCAACGCCATGCCCCACACAACCACAGAAGGAAGAACAGACAGCACCATAGGAACGATACGCCGTCCATACCCGTTCCTCTGCCTTAAGGGTACGCCGTCCATACCCCTTGCGACACTCAACGGTCAAAACGCAAAGCGTCAATCATACGCGCCGCATCGCCACGCCGACGCGCAACCCGCGTGAAGTCCAAAGAGACCTCCCTAAAACGACCCAATGACTGCAAAAAAGACGATAACGCTATCTCGTCATTGATAGGATACTCCTTGTTCTCCTCCATGAGCAACCTCTGCCCTTCATGACTGGCAAGAAACTCGATGAATTGCTGTGCCTTATCCCGATGACGACTATGGCGCGCTATCGCCACCGCACTGAGACTGACGTAAGACCCCTCACCCCTTTCATTGGGAAAAATGAGCCTCAATGCTTGCGCCCACGCATGTTGCTCTTCCTCCGCTGAATCATACATCTTTCCCAGATAATAACTGTTCATCACCGTCACATCACACACATCCTGATAAATAGCCTTTGCTTGAGCCCTGTCATTGCCCTGTGGTTTACGCGCCAACTGCCCCCTAAGGGCTTGAAGCCACCGCATAGCGACGTCACGTCCCTGATGTTCCCACATGGCAGCCACCAAGCCCACATTATAATTGTGCAACCCCGAACGCATACAGACGCGACCACGAAAAAGCGGTAAGGTCATGTCTTCATAACGAGATAAAGACCCATCCGCCACCCTGTCCTTATGGACAAACATCGCCCGCACACGCTTGCTCACACCAAACCACCGATTGTCCGGGCGATAGCGGGGAGCGATATGCTCCTCGAGCTTGTTCGACGTGACAACGGATAAGAGACCCACATCCGCCAACGCCACCATCG
>JACONL010000001.1:242022-278911 GCA_014332745.1 Alphaproteobacteria bacterium GM7ARS4
CAAGAGGCATCAACAAAAAAGGCTGACGTGTCGAATACAGCATGAGAACACCCTCCTCCAATGGCCTCTCACACCCCCCACACACAAGACACACCACAGAACACAGAACACAACGTCTCAGGGAAGACAGCGCTCCCCATGCCCTTCCTCTCTTTCTACCCACGCCCATGATTAATCCATCGCCCCTAGTTTAGCTCGCACATCGATGATGTCCCGCCACACAAAACGCTTATGGCTCGGAGAACGCAATAAATAGGCCGGGTGAAAGATGGCTTTTGCCATGATCTCGTGGCTTCCTAGAAATGTCGAGTGATACCGATGCCACCCCTGACGTAGCTGGGTAATGCCCTTGCTGGAATGCAAGAGATGCTTTGCCGCCGTGCCTCCTACAAACAAGACAATCTTGGGCTTGACCAATGCAATATGGCACTCGACAAAGGGACGACATAAGGCAATCTCTTCATCCCTTGGCGTGCGGTTGCCCGGAGGACGCCAAAAAATCATGTTCGTGATATAACAATCCATTGAAACGTCAAAACCCGCCCAATAAAGAATCTTGTCTAAGAGCATGCCACTCTCACCGACAAAGGGCTTGCCTTGCCTATCCTCCTCATTGCCCGGCGCCTCCCCTATCAACATCAAAGACGCACGGGGATTGCCACGAGCAAAGACCGTGTTCATGGCTGTCTTCTTCAAATCACCGCCATCACAATGACGAACACGCGCCTCCAATTCGTCTACCGAAGACACAGAACGAAGCGCCAGCGCCATATCCGATGCGCCATCAAATGACGATGAAGGCGTCTCACCCCCCTTATCCCCCTCACCATACGCCTCTTCGCCCGTTCCACCATGCACCCCGCCATAGACACCCATGGGCGTATCACTCAAAGCGCATGTAATACCGCTCTCACGAAGAGCCTCCAATAATCCCGACCGCCTCTCAGGACTCGATCCATGCATCATCCCCATTCACCATAAGCACACGCCTCTCCCGACACACGCATGCTTGTAGAATACGTCCACCCGTCTCGTCAAACGAAAATTCTAGAGTATGGACGAAAAAGCCTATACAATCTCTTCACACGCAAGACATAACAGGATGAACATCTCTCATGAACGACCATGTGATGCATTATGACGTTGTCATTGTCGGCGCTGGTCCCGCTGGACTCGCCACCGCCATACGCCTGAAACAAAAGGCACAAGACGACAAGAAAGATATATCCGTCTGTATCATAGAAAAAGCAGCGGAAGTGGGCGGACATATCCTCTCTGGCGCCGTCTTCGAGCCTGCTGTCCTCGATACCCTCATCCCCCATTGGCGACAAGACCCTGCATGCCCCCTCAAAGTGGCCGTCTGTAAAGACCGCTTTTATATGCTCACGGAAAAACACGCATGGCGCTTGCCAACACCGCCGCCGATGAAAAATCACGGAAACTATACCCTTTCCTTAGGCAATCTCTGTCGATGGCTCGCACAAAAAGCCGAAGAGCTCGGCGTCGAAATCTACCCCGGCTTCGCCGCATCCCATATCCTCTATAACGAACAGGGACATGCCATCGGCATACGCACCGGCGATATGGGAATCGACAAACATGGAGAGAAAACGCCACGCCATGAACCCGGTATCGAGCTTCACGTGAAACAAATTGTCCTTGCCGAAGGGGCAAGGGGCAGTCTCAGCGAACAAGTGATAGAAAAATACGGATTGCGTCATAACGCACAACCACAAACCTATGGCATAGGCTTGAAAGAACTATGGGATGTCCCCGCCCAACAACACACACCCGGACTCGTCATCCATAGTGTGGGATGGCCTTTGGACGCGCGCACCTATGGTGGTTCCTTCCTCTATCACCAAGAGAATCATCAAATCGCCATAGGATTCGTCATAGGACTGGACTACAAAAATCCCTACCTCAGCCCCTATGACGAATTCCAACGTTTCAAAACCCATCCCCTTATCGCCCCATTACTGAAAAACGGACAACGAGTCGCCTATGGCGCTCGCGCCCTCAATGAAGGAGGATGGCAATCTATCCCAAAATTAAGCTTCCCCGGCGGATGTCTCATTGGCTGTAGCGCCGGCTTCCTCAATGTGGCAAAAATTAAAGGAAGCCATCTCGCCATCCACTCAGGCATCATCCTCGCCGACTCCCTGTGGCAAAGCCTCTTCTCACACAGCACACCGCCAAAGACCGGCGTCGAGTGCACAGACTATGAAAAAAATCTCTATCGCTCGTCTATCGCTCAAGAACTCTACAAAGTGCGCAATATACGACCAGCCTTCCAATACGGATTATGGGCAGGGCTTGCCTATGCCGTTCTCGACACATACATATTACGTGGCAAAGCCCCATGGACGCTCGCCCATCATCACCCCGACCACACAACGCTCACACCCAAAGACAAAGCACACCCCATCACATACCCACCCTATGATGGTGTCATAACGTTCGATAAAGCCTCCTCACTTTACCTGTCTGGCACCAACCATGAGGAAAACCAGCCATGTCATCTCCAACTCCACACGCCACAACGCGCCATCGACCATAATCTCGCCCTCTATGACGCCCCCGAACAGCGCTATTGTCCCGCCGCCGTCTATGAAATTATCAATGGGCAGGATGACACGCCAACCCTCCAAATCAACGCCCAAAATTGTATCCATTGCAAAACATGCGACATCAAAGACCCAACGCAAAATATACGCTGGTGCCCTCCCCAAGGCGGCGAAGGACCTCGCTACCCCAATATGTGAATGACGCTCCCTCGAACACACCCTGACCATGCCCCTTGCCATCACACGCCTCACACAACGCCATAAAAAGCGTCTCAAACCCATGATGGCCGCCATAGGCGTCATCGGCTTTGTCATCATCGCTCTCATCCTCCACCAAAATAGGCACAGAGAGAACACCGCCACAGACGCCATAGCACATTTTATCGAGACGCAAAAACATCACGCCTTTATCAATCACCATATGCGTATCCCCGTCCCCGCCAACAGACAAGGGCATATCGCTCAATCTCATAGATTATGCCCCTTGCCACAAAAAATCGTCGATGCATCACGCCATATTGCCTCCTTCCAAGAGTCCAGTGGCTTTTATCTCGCCATGCAAGAAGCGAAAAAAAGAGGCGACCTCGATGCCCTTACCCTCTATCAAAGCATGCGCGCACTCTCCTACCCCTACAGAGGAGAAGACCTCCTCACCGCCTTCTATAGTAGCCTCGAAAGTGGCACGCACCCCATCACCGCCATCCTCGCCCATCACATACATCACCATCACGCCCTCACCCACACACAAAAAACAGACGCCCGATTATTCCTCGCCGCATGCGCCTTCGCCCGCAACACATATCGCCACGTCATCATCGACCCATTGTTTCACCACCACCAACACCCACAAGCACACTCCTTGCCGCCACTCTATCGCTTGATGGCGCTATGGCACGACCATACATCAGCCGCCAGCGACCTCAAAGACATGCTCCAAAAAACACAACGAAGCGACACGCACACCCTCTACCTCATGCAATATCTCCTCGCCACCACCATCAATAAAGACGCCCATAGCGACAAGCACATCATGGCAGCTCTGTCCACACCGCCAATCCTCCCCCTCTATCAATTGCTCTATGCCCAGTGGCACCAAAAACGCGGACAAGAGGAAAAAGCAACCCGCTATTATCGAGACTTTGCCGAAAAAAACGGAGGAAGCCCATGGAAAGACATCATCGACACCCACGATGTCGCCCAACAGCATGAGAAAAATCTCTCGATTCTTCTCCCCCTCCCACCCTCTCACATGCCACATCTCGCCGTCGCCATCGCCGCCTACCATATGGCAGCACACGCCCTAGAACGCAACCAACATAAAGCACTTCTCTATGCTCGTATCGCCTTGATGGTCGACCCCTCGTTTGCCCCCGCCCAATGGCTTATCATCACCCACCTCCAAAAAACATCACCCCACCTCGCCCTGCCCCTCTTACAAAAACTGACAGACCATCCCCTATGGGACGCCATCGCCATGGAATATCAAGCCCTCGCCATGGACCATATGGGCCAGTATGAACAAGCCATCAATATCCTCGACCACGTCACCGCCCAACAACCAACCAACGTCACCAGTCGCACCATGCTCGCCGAACTCCTCTTCGACCATGGACGATACGCCCAATCCTTGCCCCATTACGACTATCTCCTCAATCATCAGACTGATGCCACCAGCCGTAGCGATATGCTCTTCGAACGCGCCGTCGCCTACGACAAAGTCGGAGAATGGGAAAAGGCAGAACAAGATCTCCTCGAAGCCATACAACTCAACCCTCTCGCCGCCTACGCCCTGAACTATCTCGGATATTCCTGGGTCGAACAAGACATACATCATACAAAAGCCCTACAGCTCCTCAGACGCGCCATGAGCCTACAACCCCATGACGGCTTCATCATCGACTCCTATGGATGGGCACTCTATAAAGTGGGACAATATGATAAAGCACTCACCCAGCTGAAAAGAGCCATCCTCCTCAACCCCGAAGAAGCCGACATCAACGAACATCTAGGCGATGTGCTGTGGAAATTGGGACGACACCATGAAGCCATCTTCCAATGGCAACGGGCATTCTCCCTCAGCGAAGAACATCCCGCCACGCAACAACGTATCAAAGAGAAAATACGCACAAAAACAAAACAGAAGACTCCCTGATAACCCATAATGTCGGCCCTCACCATATCCGCCCTCACCATATCCGCATGGGCAAAAATTAATCTCTATCTCCACGTCCTTGCCAAAGGCATGGATGGATACCATCGACTCCAAACCCTTATGACGTTCGTCAGGGTCGGTGATACCCTACAGGCAAGCCTCCAAGACTCTCCGACTCCCTCTATCACCCTCACCGTCCAACAATCCTCCCGCCAACAGGAACAACTGACACAAGATACAAATAACCTCGTCCATAAGGCAGCCACGCTCGCCACAACGTCCTTCCCCACCGCCTTCGCACGCAAAGCCATACGACTCCACCTCATCAAACGCCTCCCCGTCGCCTCTGGCATGGGAGGCGGCTCGTCAGACGCCGCCGCAACCCTCACAGCACTTTGCGCCCTCGCCCATCTAGACAGGCAAGAGACATCATGGCACACCATAGCACGCCAATTAGGCGCTGATGTCCCCTTCTTCTGGCACGGACAAAGCGCTATCGCCTGCGGTATAGGCGACATCCTCTACCCTATGCCATCATTGCCCGCTTTCTATGCACTCCTTGTGACGCCCGCCACGCCCATCAAAACCCCCGCTGTCTTCCAACATCTAGGATTGACGCCCCTCCCGCCACAAGAGCTCGCCCCCTATGACGCGCCCCAACAAAAACCAACAGAGATAAACCCGCACCTATGGCAAGACGCACACACATGCATCCAGACGCTCAAGCAAAAACGAAACGACCTCTACCCTGCCGCGCGCCAATTCTGTCCAACCATCGACACAGTCCTTGACGCCCTCAATGACACCAAAGGATGTCTCCTCGCTCGACTCTCAGGAAGTGGCGCCACATGCTTCGCCCTCTACCTGCACAAGCAAGACGCACGCAACGCACACGCCACAATATCCCAAGCCTACCCACAATGCTGGTGCGCATGGGCCCAATTACATCACAACGCACACCACACGCCACACCCATAAAGACGACCCATCGACTCAGCTCTTCAGCACATCGATAAATACCCTGTTCGGTAAAGAAACCTTGCCAAAAGCCTTCATGCGCTTCTTCCCCTCCTTCTGCTTTTCCAATAACTTACGCCGCCTCGTCACATCACCCCCATAGCATTTTGCCGTCACATCTTTGCGCAAGGCAGGCACAGTCTCGCGCGCAATAATCTTGCCACCAATGGCCGCCTGAATGGCGACCTTAAACAAATGACGGGGAATCATCTCCTTCAATTTCATGCATATGGAGCGACCTCGCATCTGAGCGCGGGAACGATGGGCAATGAAAGACAAGGCATCCACCGACTCGTCATTGATAAGAATCGATATCTTGACAAGGTCCGACGCCTCATAAGACTCAAACTGGTAGTTAAAACTGGCATAGCCACTGCTCAAAGATTGTAATGTGTCGTGAAAATCATAAATCGTCTCGCTCAAAGGCATCATATACTCCACATGCGCCCTCTGACCAATCCATTCCAATGACACATGACGCCCTCGCCTCGACTGGCACAACTCAAGTGTCGCCCCCAATGACTCTTCTGGCGTCATGATCGACATCCTCACCCAAGGCTCCTCCCAGACACGAATACGATTCACCTCAGGCAAGGAAGAAGGATTGTCAATAATGCATGACGACCCATCGGTCAGAGAAACCCGATACACGACCTGAGGCGCACTCACCACTAACTCTAAACCAAATTCCCGACGCAGACGCTCTAAAGCAATATCCAAATGCAATAACCCTAAAAAACCACAGCGAAACCCATGCCCTAAGGCCGTCGACGTCTCAGGCGTGTAGTGGATGGCCGAGTCATTCAAAACCAACTTCGCCAAAGAATCCCGCAACAGCGGATAATCCTCCTGATCTTGCGGGAATAAACCACAGAACATCGCCGGACGATACGCCCGAAAGCCCGGTAAAGCCGCCGCCAAAGGAAGCCTGTCATGGATGACCGTATCGCCAACACGCAAAGACTGCACATGCTTAAAGCCCGATATGATGAACCCTATCTCCCCCGCCTGTAAAGACTCCCGTTCCTGTCGCTTAGGGGTAAACACGCCCAAATGCTCCACCACCACGCCCTTGCCCTCCTCCACTGAACGCAAACGCACACGCTCACCCCGCTTGAGAACACCATCCACAACCCTCACCAAAATGACAACACCGACATAATTGTCATACCAACTATCAACCACTAAGGCGCGCAATGTGCCACCCACATCCCCCTGAGGGCAGGGAAGATGCGACACCATCGCCTGCAACACATCATCAATCCCCGCCCCCGTCTTTGCCGATATGGGAAGAACAGTGTCCCCATCGATGCCTAAACTCCCTTGCAATTGCTCACAGACGCGCCCCTTGTCAGCACTCGCTAAATCCATCTTGTTGAGCGCCACCACCAGCCCATGGTCGTAGCCTACAGCCGTCCAAGTGTTCGCCAATGTCTGTGCCTCCACACCTTGAGTCGCATCCACAACCAAAAGCGAACCTTCACACGCCGCCAACGCCCGCGATACTTCATACGAAAAATCCACATGGCCGGGCGTGTCTAATAAATTGATCGTCCACGCCAGACCACCCTTATCACGCCATGAGAGACGCACCGTTTGCGCTTTTATCGTGATGCCTCGTTCTCGCTCTATCCCCATCGAGTCAAGGACTTGCGCCTTCATCTCACGAGAAGACAAACCCCCGCAACGCTCTATCAGCCTGTCAGCAAGAGTCGATTTCCCATGGTCTACATGAGCAATAATCGCTACGTTACGGATAAAATCCTGCATCGTCTCTCCACATAGACATAGCCCCTCACGCCCTCAACACCGCCCCACAACACGCCTGCACATGGTCTATCACCTGCGCGCGCACACGCTGTATTGTCTCCTCCGTTAATGTCGCCTTGTCCGAACGCAACAAGAGAGAAACGCCTATGGACTTACGCCCATCATCCATCTGCCTCCCTTGATAATAATCAAAAATATGCATGGCACGAATAAGAGGCTCTCTCTTCTTCACAGAAGACACCGCCGCGATAATGTCCCGAGCATAGACATCGCGCCCCATAACAAAAGCAAAATCCTGAACGACATCTTGATACACAGAAGGACGATAGACACGCTTTCCCCTTCTATCCTTACGCCCCTTCTTGTGAACATAGGGAATGAGCCTATCCATATAAAGCTCCGTCATAGAGACAGATACTCCCTCGAGGTCATACAAGGACGCATGAGAAGAAGAAAGCATGCCATAATGGCCTAAAATCTCATGGTCATGGCGCTCTTTCTCCTGTGGACGCCCATGCTCCCCATGGCCAGCAAACCAAAGAGGTAAGGCGAGCCTCCCTTGCTCTAACCCCACATCATCAACAGAGACACCACACCCATCCAAAAGAGACATGAAATCCTGCTTAGCATCAAACAAAGAGACTTGTGATGGACGCACCCGCCACGACCTCTCTTCCCGCTCACCCCAACGCACGATAGCACAATGCATCATCTCCCTACAGGCACGCCCTTCACGCCACACAACGCCTTGTTCAAAAAAAGCGCCCCTCTTGATACCACGATGACAATTTCGCCGCACCGCATGGAGCAAGCCCGATAATAAGGAAGAGCGCAAAAAACCCATATCCCGACTCAAAGGATTCGCTAACGCCACACCAGACACATCACATGCAACATCACCCGTAGAAGAGGTAAAGGCGCGCACGTCCGCCTCAGACACAAACACCCAATGCACCACCTGCCACGCCCCCAAAGACGCCGCCAGACGCGCTAACGCCATCTCATCATATGATGACGCACACGCGCCTATCGACCCCCTAGGGTTGTCCACACAGCGGAACGCCACACCCTCGATGGTGTCATAGCCACGCACACGCAAAATATCCCCCACCAAATCCTGTGCCACATGCACATCAAAGCGCCAATCAGGAACACGCCACATGGTCGGTGTCTTCTCCACAAAGCCAAGACGCCTCAAGATATCAACGCCACGCTCTAACATCACACGCGTATGCCCCCTATCCACACCACGCTCAAAACGATAGCGCGCACCAGAATGAACCCCTAAAAAACGACCCCCTCGAGCAATAGCCTCAGGCTTAAAATACGCCGCCTCCACTAAGACATTCCTCGTCCTTTCATCACACCCACTGGACGCCCCGCCCATCACACCCGCCACCGATAAAATCTTCTTAACATCAGCAACAACCAACAACCCCGCCGCTAAGACATGCTCACCACCATCCAAACCCCGAAATGGTTCGCCAGCACGCGACAGACGCACATGCACATCCCCTTCTATCTTGTCTCGGTCGAAAACATGCATGGGCTGACCCACATCCAACATCATATAATTCGTCACATCCACCAACATATGGTGAGTACGCACACCACAACTACGTAGACGATTCCTCATCCATGAAGGCGCATGGCCGTTGGCAACATTCTTGAGACTCTGCAAGAAAAAAAGACCGCACACTGCTTGCGTCTCCTTGTCCATATCCATGATACACTCCTCCCCCTTGCCCCCACCCACAGAAGACACAGAAAGAGGCGACAGCGGTTTAAGACAACCACATCCAGCAGCCGCTAAATCACGCGCAACCCCACGCACACTGGCACAATCCCCCCTATCAGGCGTGAGCGCAATATCGACAGCATAGACGCCTAAACCTAACGCCTCAGCCGCCGTCTCACCAAGCACCACATCAGACGGCATATCAATAATCCCCCTCTCATCATCACCCACACCAAGCTCCTGAGACGAACACAACATCCCCTCGCTCACAACACCACGAATGGTCGCCCGTTTCAAAGGCTTTTTCCAACCGCGCAAACGCACACCAACACCAGCGCGCAACGTCTTCATGCCGACGCGAACATTAGGCGCACCACATACAACACGCCCCTCCTCACCATGCGCACCACGCCAATGACACACATTGAGCCTGTCGGCATTGGGATGACGCTCTATCCCCACAAGCTCAACGACATGGACATGCTCTAAATCATCGCGAGGCTCAATCATCGACTCCACCTCCAAGCCCAATGATGTCAAACGCTCACCAATATGACCCCACGATAAAGACGACTCAAGATGCTCACGCAACCACGCCTCAATAATCCTCATGGCGATACAACAGAAAAAGGACGAAAACCATAATGACGCAACCAACCATGCTCCGACTCAAAAAACATGCGCACATCACGCATGCCATATTTAAGCATGGCAAGACGCTCAACACCCATGCCAAAGGCAAAACCCTGCCAACAGCCAGAATCAACACCACAAGCCTCTAACACATGGGGATGTACCATGCCACAACCCAATATCTCCATCCACGACTCCCCACCTACCGATAAAGACTCCCCATCCATATGACACGCAATGTCCACTTCCGCTGATGGCTCCGTAAAAGGAAAAAAAGACGGACGAAAACGCAAAGGAACATCGCCATAACCGAAAAATTCTTCACAAAAATGCTGTAAACAGCCTTTCAGATGACCCATATGGATGTCCTTATCAACGGCTAACCCCTCTATCTGATGAAACATGGGCGTGTGCGTCTGGTCGTAATCACGGCGATACGTCCCTCCAGACGCCATGACATAAAAAGGCGGCGTCCCCGCCCTCATAGCACGTATCTGCACCGACGACGTGTGGGTGCGCAATAAGCGAGAAGCACCAGACTCATCCGAAGACAGATAAAACGTATCATGCATCTGACGAGCCGGATGATGGGGCGGCATATTCAGCGCTTCAAAATTATGGTCATCATCCTCAACATGCGGCCCTTGTGCCATCACAAAACCACATGCGCCAAAAAAAGACGTGATCTCCTCCATCACATAAGGAATGGGATGAAGACGCCCACATCCATCTCCAGAGACAGGAAGAGACCAATCCTCCCCATCAACATCATCTTGTCTATCATTCCCCTCCTTCCCCCTCACCGACCGCTCAACAGCCTCCCCTGGCGACATACGCTTCAACAGCTGCTCGTAACGCCCCTCCAACATGCGCCGTAAAGCATTCAATTCTTTGCCACGTTCACGCCTTAACGGCTTATCCAAGCTCCCTAAAGAACGCAACGCTAACGTCAGAGACCCCTTCTTCCCTAAAACATCACGATACCACGCCGCCAATTCCTCCTTTCCCCCAACCCTATGCAAAGCCTCCAACACAACATCACGCTGTATCCTGTCCTTGTCCCCCGCCATGCTCAGGAAGACGCCTTGATTTTCTCGACTAACGCATCAAAGGCACCGGGTTGTTCCATCGCCAGCAACGCCAACATCTTCCTGTCCATGTCAATGCCACTGGCACGCATTTTCCCCATAAAGACACTGTACGTCATGCCGCGGACACGCGCCGCTGCGTTGATACGCTGAATCCACAAGCGCTTAAAGTCTCCCTTCCTCTTACGGCGATGCTGATAGGAATAACACAAGGCGCGCTCCACCATCTGGCGCGCCATACGAAACGTGTTCTTGCCACGACCACGATAGCCACGAGCTTGCTTGATAATCTTGCGATGACGACGATGGGCTGGAACAGCACGAGAAGCACGCGTCATCCCTTCTCACCATACGGCATGAACTGACGCACAATACGCGCATCAGCATCGCACATATGCGTCATAAGACGCGCCTTGCGCCTGAACTTCGGACGACGCTTAATCATCCCATGGCGCTTACCCGCTGGCTTCATGCGGACACGACCACGGGACGTCAGAGAAAAACGCTTCTTCACACCGCTCTTTGTCTTCAATTTTGGCATCCCAGAGACCTCTTCCACACATCACATCATACGAAAGCCCCACATCACCACCCCTTATATGCCAAAGACCATCCCTATGTCAAGGCACGTTATCCCTCAACAGGCCTCCCCCACCCCCTGCTCGTGAGCCTTTGTTGACGTCCTAGACAAAGCCCCTTCTCGCTCCTCTTGAATGTTTCACGTGAAACAAAGGCCATGTCGCCTCAACCCCTCCCCTTCATCCCTGTTCCTTCTTCTTACGCTGAGGCGTCACAATCATGAGGACTTGCCTGCCCCCCGATTCCGCTTGAGGCGCCGTCTCAATGGACGCCATATCCGCTATCTCCGCCGCCACACGCCCCAAAACATCAAACGCATGCCCTTGATGCGCACGCTCCCGTCCCCTCATCCACACCGTGACCTTCACCTTATCACCATGGGATAAAAATTTCTTCATAGAACGCATCTTAAACGCATAGTCATGGGCATCGATGTTGGGACGCATTTTTATCTCCTTGAGCTCAATATGCTTCTGCTTACGGCGAAGTTCTGTGCGCTTCTTCTGTTCCCGATAACGAAATTTGCCATAATCGATAATCCGACACACGGGAGGACGGGCATGAGGCGATACCTCAACCAAATCTAAGCCTCTCTCCTGTGCCTTCGCCAGCGCCTGCCCCCTGCCCATAACACCCACCATCTCGCCGTCCACGCCAATGACACGAACCGACTCCGCCCTGATATCGCCGTTCATGCGAAAAGACGAAACGCCATGCGCCTTGCCCCTCCCTATGTGATCATCTTGTTCTGCTACGATGATAAACCTCCCTGAATGCCTCACATGCCATGATGTGCCACATCCTTATATGTCCCATGCCCCATACAAAGCGCCTCCATCCTCTTTAGCGCATCACGCAAGGGCATCTCCTTACGCTCACCCCCTTTGCCTAAGCCACGCCACGCAACCGTCTGCTCCTTAGCCTCCCTCTCACCAATCACCCATAAAACAGGAACCTTCGCCAGACTATGCTCACGCACCTTATAGACGATCGTCTCATTGCGAAAATCAGAACGCACAGCAATGGATTTCTCCCGACACAAACGTAACACATCACAGGCATAGGATTCCGCCTTGTCCGTTATAGTCGCCACCACAAGAGGTAAGGGTGAAAGCCAGAGCGGCAACAGGCCACCATAATGCTCTAATAAAATCCCCACAAAGCGCTCAATAGAGCCAAACAATGCCCTATGAAGCATGACAGGCGCATGCTTCTCGCCATCCTTGCCAATGTAGCGCGCACCTAAACGCGCCGGCAAATTGACATCCACCTGAACCGTGCCACATTGCCAATCACGACCCAACGCATCACGCAACACAAATTCCAATTTAGGCCCATAAAACGCACCCTCGCCCTTGTTATACACATAGTCCTTCCCCATGCGACGCAACGCACCCTTCAAGCCATCCTCTAATATGTCCCAATCCTTATCCTCCCCTATACGCTCTTGCGGCCTGTCCGCAAATTTTATCGTCACATCCTCAAAACCAAAATCCTTATAAATAGAGAGAATCATCTCAACGATCGAACAACACTCGTCCTCCATCTGCTCAAAACTGCAATAAATATGGGCTTGCCAAACTCGGCAATGCGCCTCGGTAAGTCGCGGTAACTCATCATGCCTTGACGAAAGACCTGAACACAGCCCGGACAATTCATAGGCTTGACGGCAAAAACACGACCATCCTCTGTGTCCGTCGTATACATGTGCTGACGAAAACTTTGCCAATGACCCGATGACTCCCATAAGGCCCTGTCCATAATGTCTGGCGTGCTAATCTCTTCATAGCCAGCCTCGCGCTGACGCTGGCGCAAATATCCTATTAAGTGCTGAAAGAGAGTCCATCCCTTGTCATGCCAAAAGACAGCCCCCGGCGCCTCCTCCTGAAAATGAAAGAGATCCATCGCCTTGCCTAAAACCCGATGGTCACGCCTCGCCGCCTCCTCTAAACGATGAAGATACAGACGTAACGCCTTCTTATCAAACCATGCCGTGCCATAAATACGCTGCAACATCTCACGAGTGGAGTCACCACGCCAATAAGCACCCGCTACCTTCATGAGCTTAAAGGCCTGACCAGCACAAGACGTAGAAGGAAAATGAGGACCACGACATAAATCAACAAACTCACCCTGACGGTAAAGACTGATCACCTCGCCATCAGGAATGTCTTCCAATAATGCCAATTTATAAGGCTCGTCCTCCTTGATAAAGAACGCCTTCGCATCATCCCTCGAGACATCCTCACGCTCGATGACATAGTCCTCCTTGATGATGCCCTGCATGCACCCTTCAATACGCTCTAAATCAGCTGGCGTGAAAGCCTCCTCACGCCAAAAATCATAGTAAAAGCCATCCCGTATCACAGGACCAATGCTCACCTTCGTCTCGGGATAGAGACGCTTCACAGCTTGTGCCATGATATGTGCCATATCATGGCGCAAAATCTCTAACGCATCGTCATCACCCCTCACAACAAACCGAAGAGAGACGCCGTCCCAAACAGGCGTGGACATATCACGCAAAGCCCCATCCATCCATACCGCTAGGGCGCGCCCGCGAAAACCAGACTCTCGCGCCACATCAGACGCCGTCGCACCACGCCACACCTCGCACACCGAGCCGTCATGCATATGCACCACACATTTTTCCTTTGAGGCAGACGATAACAACACGACCCTATCCCTCAACCGTCCCTCAACATCATGGGCCTAAAAACATTCTAACACTGAGGCGGCTTGGGCACGGAAAAAATTATCAAGAAGCTCCTTCGAAACCCCAACACTCTTATAAGCCTGCTCACGAGGCGAATGACCCAACTGAATACGCACCATCGCCTCCGCACGCTCATAATCCTCATACGACACACGCCTCGCTATCGTGTCAATGGCACATGAACAGCGATGTAAAAAATCCTGCCTCATCTCATTGGCCGCCATACAGGCAAACACATACTCCGCACGCGCCACCGTAGGATAATCATTGTGACGCCCTACGCTCACTATCTCGCTCCCCCCTCCCTCGATACCATCCGAACATTGGACGAGGCACAGCATAACGACACAGAGCATAAAGCTCTTGCTCCCCTTCCCCGCTCTCACACCATCCATCGCCTTCACCAAAACCTCACGCCTCTTATTATATCCCATCGCCCTCTCTCTCACCATGTGACTCCCACCCACGATAGACAAGCATATCATCAATCTTGTAGCGGTCAGAACGCTCGCCAGCCTCAGGAACCACACTACGTAGACGATAAATCCCACCAGGGATCGACTCACTGAGCACAAACTCATACGTCTTATACAAGAAATTCCCAAAACGCTCAATCATTTCTCTATCATCTTTGGCAAATTCGGCATAAGGACGGATGATGATACGCTTACCACGAATATCCTCGCCAAGATGACGGAACGTATAATCCTCTGCCTCAGCTCGCGCCAGACTATGACGCAACCTCGAACGAAAAAATAAACTAGAGCCACCAGTAACCCTCTTCATCTCGCGCACATCGCTCTCCAAAAAAAGCATAAAGAGCGGATTCGTCTTCATATTATAACGCGGTTGAAAACGAACACGGTGGCGACCTTGCAAATAACGAAACACTAAATCCTTACGCCCATTCTCGCGAACCCTATTGACTTTCACTGTGACAGTACCCGCATAATCATCACCAAAAACAGAGTGATGGGCAAAGTGATAATGGATGTCAGAAGGCTCAACGATATTACGAAGATTATCATCGATGAAAAGCGCCTTGTTCGCCGACGAGAGCTGCCCTATCTGCTCATCGGCATAGATGTCGTCCCCAAATAAAAAATCCTCCCCAGCGCCATACCCCAAGGCTTGGTCCTGCACCGCATACGCCCCCATGCCGCCACCAACAACACAAGCAACGCTCAACAGCACATACAAGACATCGCGCCACGCCTTCCTCATCGTTATCTCTCCTATCGACTTCTCTTTCATCGCCCCACATGCTACGTAACATAAAACGGAGACGCAAGATAGCAAATGAAAATATAGAGGAACGACATGGCCTATGACCCACCCATTGTTGACAACGCCTAACATAGTTTATACCCTCGAATCGACGGAGCACACAATGGAACCATCGACATTCCAAGACATAGAAAAAGAGTTAGGCGTTATCCATAACGAAAACTGCTTAGAAACGATGGCAAGGCTAAGAGATAACGCCATTGATCTCGTTGTCACCAGCCCGCCATACGATGATATGCGCTCTTATGATGGCAATAATATATTAGAATTTAAGGACATAGCCTCAGCGTTATATCGTGTTTGCAGCCAAGGAGGCGTCGTTGTATGGGTCATTGGCGACCAGACGATTAAAGGCAATGAAAGCGGAACAAGTTTCCGCCATGCCTTGTTTTTCAAAGAGGTGGGATTTAACCTCTTCGACACCATGATTTACCTCAAGCCTCCTCGTGGTGCTGTAGGCAACAACAAGACATACTGGCAATCCTTTGAGTATATGTTTGTGCTGTCTAAAGGCACGCCAAAAACGATCAACCTCATTTGTGATAGAGAAAACAAAGGGGCGCGCCATGGCGATAATGGCACGAAACGTCTCCACAATGGCACACTGTATCATCACCATCGTGGCGGATACGGAAAGTTTGGACGTAGAACAAATGTTTGGGAATATGCTATAGGGAAAGGGCACAGCACGAAAGATGCCCAAGCCTTTGACTATCCCGCTATCTTTCCTGAATCCCTTGCCTCAGACCATATCCTATCGTGGAGCAATGAAGGCGATGTCGTGTATGACCCGTTTATGGGAAGTGGAACAACGGCCAAAATGGCACAGATACATAAGAGACATTGGTTAGGGAGTGAAATTAACCCCGATTATGTAGACATAGCAAACGGGCGCATACGATGGTTCTAAAAGGCGGCTACGATATAGGGAAAGCTCAAGAGCCTGACTATAGAAAAGTCAGCACCAATTGTGGGATAGAGAAAGACAAGCGAGAATTTGATATCAACCAGATCCAAGCGGGCAATAGAATCGTCAGGAGAGATGCAAAGAGTGCCGTCAATGGAGAAAACGCATCCCCAAGGGAGAAAAAGAAAAATTTATGAGGAATAACCCCCGTCCTAAAATTAGCGATACTTTTTTCTGCCCTGTCTGCAAGAAAAATAAGCCTGTCACAACAAAAGTGGATAATAGGAGAATGTGTTATCATGGTCGGTATCCTGTTCGAAAGATTTGCTCACTAACAGAAACAAGGCCATGAAACATCCCGAACCTCATCACTATGACGTCATCACCGTAGGCGGTGGCCATGCGGGATGTGAAGCCGCAGCGGCGGCGGCACGCATGGGCGCGCGTAGCCTATTGCTCACCCACAGGATAGACACCATCGGCGCCCTGTCATGCAACCCATCCATCGGCGGACTGGGAAAAGGACATCTCGTATGCGAAATAGATGCCATGGGAGGACTCATGGGGTTTATCGCTGATCGTTCCGCTATCCATTTTAAAGTCTTAAATAAAAGTAAAGGAACAGCCGTGCAAGGACCCAGAGCGCAAATCGACCGAAGCTTTTACAAAAAACATATGCTCCATGCCCTCAAAACACAAAAGCACCTCACCATCATGGAGGGCGACGTCCAAGACCTCATCATCGAGCAAGGACGGTGTGCTGGTGTGCTCGTCAAAACCCTCGAGCAACGCAAAAGACTCTATAGCCATGCCGTTATCCTCACCACAGGAACATTCTTGCAAGGAGAAATCCACATAGGACAACAAACGACCCCCGGCGGACGACTCCATGAAAAACCTTCCACCAAGCTCGCCCTGACACTCAAAGCACGTCACTTCCCTCTCAAACGCCTCAAAACAGGAACACCTCCTCGACTGAAAGCATCGTCCATCAATCCCCATGCCATGAACACCCAAAACGGAGACGAACAGCCACGATTCTTCTCCATACTCAGCGACAAAGCCCAAAACCCCCACATGCCATGCTTCATCACAGAAACAAATCCATCCACCCATGAAAAAATACGAAACGCCCTTCGATTCTCGCCTCTCCCCTACGGACGAAAAGATGTCAACGCACCGGGACCCCGCTACTGCCCCAGCCTCGAAGAAAAAGTCATACGCTTTCATACAAGGCAACATCACACCCTGTTCATAGAACCAGAAGGCATCGACTCCGATGTCGTCTATCCTAATGGTCTGTCCATGTCCCTGCCAGAAACACATCAGAGAGACATTATCCACTCCATTAAAGGCCTAGAAAAAGCCCATGTGACCGCCTTTGGCTATTGTATAGAATACAGCTGTGTCGATGCCCGTAGTATCACCCACCAACTCGAATCACGATTGCTCCCGCACCTCTATCTCGCTGGACAAATCAATGGCACCACAGGGTATGAAGAAGCCGCCGCCCAAGGCCTTGTCGCTGGCATTCATGCCGTCCTCAAACAAAGAGGACAAAAAACCCTGCCCATCGATCGCGCAAATTCCTACATCGGCGTGATGATAGACGACCTCACACGATACCCGCTCCATGAACCCTATCGCATGCTCACATCACGCGCTGAATATCGCCTACGCCTACGCACCGATAACGCCACGGAACGCCTCACAGCCATAGCCATAGACGCACACTGCATCAATGTGCCCCATAAAAGACAATTCGAACAACGAAAGAAACAGCTCCATGACATCAACAGGCTCATCAAACCTCATCAAGAAACACTGGCAAAACAGGCGCGCCAACATGTTCTGACGGTGGACGCCATGCGCCAAACGCTGCCTGCTCTGTCCGCCTTCTCCGATGCCTTGCTGGAAAAATATATTGCCGACTGGCGCTATGCCCCCTATGTCGAAAGACAAGATGCCGATATCGCCGCCATGCGCTATGATGACGCCCTGCCCCTCCCTCCCCACATGGATTACACATCCTTAGGCGCCCTGTCCACAGAATGTATAGAAGCACTGGAACAAGCAAAACCCACAACCCTCGGCTCAGCCTCAAGATTGCCCGGTATCACACCAGCTGCTGTTATCGCCCTCCTTCGTCATGCGAAAAAAATAGCACGCCATCCAGACCCGTGAATAGTCCCCCCATAAATAGTCCCCTCGTAAATAGTCCCCCCATAAATAGTCAATGACAAACACCCTTTTTTGGTGTATGTTTCACGTGAAACAATTGCGACATCACCTTACAAGAGTCTCGCCTCATGACGACAATTATCGCCATCACAAACCAAAAAGGAGGGGTTGGGAAAACGACAACAGCCGTCAACCTCGCCACAGCACTGGCCGCTATCGGTAGACGCGTCCTCGTCATCGACCTCGACCCCCAAGGCAACGCTACAACCGGGTTCGGTATCGAAAAAGAAAGCCCACCCTACACCATCTATCACGTCCTCATAGGACACGCATCCATAACACAAGCGCGACAATCAACCCTCGTCCCCAAACTCGATATTGTCACATCAAACATGGACCTCTCAGGGGCAGATATCGAACTCATGGGCGAACAAGAACGCGAACATATCCTCAAAAGACGCATCGAAGCGGAAAAACTTCCCTACGACCACATCTTTATCGATTGCCCGCCGGGCATAGGATTCTTGACCATTAACGCCCTCTCGGCAGCCCATGAGTATCTTATCCCCATGCAATGCGAGTTCTACGCCCTAGAGGGATTGAGCCACTTGATGCGCGTTATTAAACGCGTACAAGCAAAACTCAATCCCCATATCACGCTCAGAGGTGTCATCCTCACCATGTATGACAGACGTAACAGCCTGAGCGACCTTGTCTCGGAAGATGTGCAGAAATACTTCGGAGAGAAAGTCTACAAAACACTCATCCCTCGAAACGTGCGTATCTCAGAAGCACCTTCCCACGGCAAGCCCGTCCTCCTATATGATCACAAATCATCGGGAGCTGAGGCTTACGCGCACCTCGCCAGCGAATTGCTTCATCAAGAGACCATGAATACACCATAACCCTCAATCCTCTGACATAAGGTAAATGTATGATGGCAGTGAAACATAAGAAATTAGGGCGCGGACTCAGCGCCCTCCTCGGCGAAGAAGGCGCACAAGCCATTGCGTCTCTCAAAGACCATACGGCTGACAGAAAAGATGTCCCTATCAGCTGGCTCTCTCCCGGCCGTTTTCAGCCCAGACGCCAATTTGACGATGACACCATCCACGCTCTGGCACAAAGCATTCAACAGCACGGAATTCTCCAGCCCCTCCTCATACGCCCCACAGAAACAGCTGCAGGGAGCTCCCACCCACATTATGAAATTATTGCGGGCGAAAGGCGGTGGCGCGCAGCACAAAAAGCATCCCTTGACCACGTCCCTGTCATCATCACGCACCTCGATGATGAAAAATGCTTGCGCGTTGGGTTAGTCGAAAATCTCCAACGTCAGAACCTTAACCCATTGGAAGAAGCAAAGGGCTATCAGCGCCTCATGGAAGAATTTAAACGCACCCAAGAGGATATTGCCGATATTGTGGGAAAAAGCCGTAGCCATGTTGCCAATAGTCTACGCATCCTCACTTTGCCTCCTCCTACCCTCGAATTGGTCGAAACAGGCGCCTTGACTCCCGGCCATGCGCGTATGCTGGTGGGGTTAAAAGACGCACAACAGCTCGCACAGACTATCGTGTTCAAAGAACTCAATGTGCGCGACACGGAAAAGATGATAAAAAAATTAAAGAAAGAACGCCAATTAAAGCCTTTTCCCCCGCCTCAACAGAAAAATGACGATGTCCCAAGCAGAAGGGCTCTGGAATTAGAAGTGTCTGGCGCCTTAGGCTTGCGTGTCCACATCGAAGAAAAGGGTGAAGGAGGCATCATACGCATTAACTATAAAGATCTAGAACAACTGGGGGAGATTGTGACGCGTCTGAAGGGCGACCCTATGAAACGCCGCGCACGCCGCGGGTTGTTCTCTTAAGAGCATTGTTTCACGTGAAACAATTACTTGCCGATACAGAAGGTGGAGAATAGCCTATCGAGGACGGCCTCCACATCCACAGTCCCCACGATACGCCCCATGCTGGACAAGGCAAGACGCACATCCTCAGCTGCCATTTCACTCCCAACGCCATCATCGTGCGTCAAGGCGGAACGAAGGTGGCGTGCCACCTCTTCTAGATGATGACGGTGGCGTGTCCTTGTCCACGCCACATCCGTCATGGCGCTATCTTCCCTGTGTATCTTCATGATCTCTTCCCCGATTCTCCCTTGAACCGACAACACATCATGATCCCTTTTCGCACTGATAAAGAGAGGAGACGACAGGTCATGCTCGGCACAAAAATGACGTGCTTTCTCCGCCCATAAGGCGTGATGGCCAGCATCCATGATGTCTGCCTTGTTCACAATAACAATCACCTTATCGTTCGTCCCGTGAAGGCCTTCATGCATGTCACTGTGAGCATCCCGATAGCTGTTCACAACATCAGAAAGTGCCTGCCACGCATGGCGCACATCACATGAGACGATGCCCAAACAGATATCGCTCTTCTTGACTTCTTCCATGCTCCGACGCCCTCCCTCCGCTTCCACATGACTTTCATAATCCCTGATGCCTGCGCTATCGCATAGAGTCACAAGATACCCTTGTATATCCATAGCGCCTTCCAGCACATCTCTTGTTGTTCCCGCTTCATGATAGACAATGGCGCGTTCATCTCGAAGCAAAGCATTGAACACACTGGATTTCCCCACATTAGGCGCACCATGGATACTGACACGAAACCCCTCGCGCATTTTCACACCGCGCACATCATGAATCGTTTTCTCCACCTCTCGGATGAGACTCTCAACATGTCCTATCCATCGCTGTGTCATCGAGGCAGGAAGGTCATCATAGGCAAAATCAAGGGATGCTTCACTCCATGCCAACACAGACATGATACGTTCTCGCCACGCCTCGTATCGCTTGTATAAGCCTCCTCTCATCTGATGCATAGCCCATTGACGCTGACGTTCTGTGCGTGCCATGATGAGGTCGGCCATCGCCTCTGCTTGCGTCATATCGACCTTGCCAGCGTAGAAAGCGCGGCGTGTGAATTCACCCGCCTCCGCCATACGACAATGGCGTTGTGCACATAAGAGGGCCACTAAACGGTCCATGACAGCCATACTGCCATGGACATGGAACTCGGCCATATCCTCGCCTGTAAAACTCTTTGGCGCTGGAAACCACAACACAAGACCAATATCGATAACATCTTTCTGTATTGGGTCACAAATCTTACAGAGGCGGGCATGACGAGGCGGAGGAAGCGTGCCACACAAGGAGCGGACAATATGTTCCGTTTGAGCACCAGAGAGGCGCACCACAGAGACACCACTAGGGAAACCTCCTGAACTCTGTGCAAAAATTGTCTCTCGCATCACGTTTTCCATAAAAGAATTCTTGCCTTCACACCTTCTTTTATGGCATGAGAAGCCAAGGAAACGGATATTTTTTACCCCAGCACACATGGTTAATGATCGTCTTTTACGGCTGAAAATTTTTGGTGGGATTTTGCTGAGCCTCTTCATCTTGGCTCTCGCACGCACCATCACATCAAAAATATATCACGATGAAGCCTTGCCGAAACTCGCCTATCCCGTCCGCCAAGGAATACAAGAGAAGAAAAGCGCGCCTATGGAAGAAGAGAAGCCTATAGGAGATTTGTCCGTTCTGCTCAAGGAAGCAGACGCCACAGAAGGAAAGCGCATCGCTGCTAAATGCCGCACATGTCATTCCTTTGAGAAAAACGGCAAAATCAAGATTGGACCGCCATTATGGGGAATCATCGATAGTCCCGCTGGTGCTTATTTTGGTTTTAGCTATTCGAAAGGCTTGAAACAGAAAAATATCCATTGGTCACCGCACAACATGAACCTCTTCGTTCAAGATCCACAGGACTATATCCCCGGCACAAAAATGAAATTTGCCGGCATTAGGGATGCCATTGATAGAGCCAACCTTATCGCTTACCTACAAACACTCAATAGTCTGAGCAGTGGAACCCGTTGACTCATAGCACACAAGATAAGGCGCTGTTTCGTTTTGCCCACACCCTTGCCGACGAGGGAGGCGCGCTGTTATGTTCATCCTTTCGTAAGGATACGCCATATGAAAAAAAAGATGACGGAAGCCTCGTGACGCATGTCGACAAAATTGTCGAAAAAAAAATACGGGAACGCATACGCCTCGCCCATCCTCATCACGGAATCATAGGAGAGGAGTATCCAGATGAAAACCCCGACGCGGAATGGGTCTGGTGTATAGATCCCCTCGACGGCACGACAGCTTTTCTCGCCGGCTCACCTCTCTTTGGCCTCCTCATAGGTCTCGCCTATAGAGGAAAGCCCCTTTACGGGATTATCGACCATCCCGCCCAATCCGAACGATGGTGCGGGGGAGGCAACGAACCAACATCATGTGCTATGCCCATGCCATGCGTCCCTCGTCATACAAAAACCATCAACCGCGCCCTCATGCATGCCACGACACCCCATATGTTCCAACCTCAGCACAAGCCTTATATCGACGCGCTCCAGAAAACATGCCTCGCCATACGTTACGGACTCGATTGCTACGCCTATGGCCTCTTGGTCTCCGGCTTTATCGATATCATTGCCGAAGCCACCATGAAAATAGGCGACTATATGGCGCTCGCCCCTGTCGTGCAAGCATCTGGTGCCACGATATCTGATTGGCATGGAAAGGCCCTCAATATAAAAAGTGATGGCACCGTTCTTGCATGTTGCCATCAAGAACTCCATGAACGTGTCCTCACCTTATGGCACGGAAAAGCATAAGCCATTTGCTCTCACAGGCCATGACGTTATGATAGACCTATATGCCGACACCATCGCCGCCATTTATCCATTGTTCATCACATCATGATACGCTATTGCTCTTTATCCCTCTTTTTATTGCTCATGACAGCCGATGGGTTATTGTCCCTCGAAACATCCGTGGAAGAGCAGGAAACACATGAGAAGGGCGTCTATAGCCTTGCTCTCCATGGCACACCCCGTTATGCCAAAGATTTTCAGCATTTTGCTTATGCGAATCCCGATGCTCCAAAAGGAGGCACTTTGCGTCTCGCTGCCGTTGGCCATTTTGATAGTTTTAACCCTTTCATTCTTAAGGGCGTTCCTGCTGATGGGTTAGACTATCTTTTCGAGACGCTCATGGTACCATCTTATGATGAACCTTACGCCCAATACGGATTGCTCGCCCGCTCTGTCTTTATCGAAGAAGACTTCTCTGCCGTGACATATACGCTCCATGAAAAGGCCTATTTCCATGATGGACATCCTGTGGATGCCGAGGATGTCGTCTTTTCCTTTTATCGTCTTGTGGAGCAAGGACATCCCTTTTATCGCCTGTATTTCAAAGATGTTGCCGATGTCCAAGCTGTAGGGTCTCACCAAGTGCGTTTTACGTTTAAGACACGCCGCAACCGAGAGCTTCCACTCATTATCGGCACAGGCTTAAAAATTCTCCCCAAACATTGGTGGGAGGTGCGCGACTTCACGAAAACAATTCTCGAACCGCCTCTAGGGAGCGGTCCCTATCACCTCGCCCAGTTTGAAAGCGGACGCCATATCACCTATGTGCGCAACCCCTCCTATTGGGGGAAGGATGTGCCTGTCAATCGAGGACGCTATAATTTTGAGCGTATCGAATTTGATTATTATCGGGATGCGACTGTTTCACGTGAAGCTTTCAAAGCGGGCGACTATGATTTTCGCCTCGAGAATCAAGCGAAGGCATGGGCAAGCGATTATGATTTTCCAGCCGTCAAAGAAGGACGCGTCATTAAAGAAGAAATACCCCATAGGATGGTGAGCGGTATGCAAGGATTTGTCTTCAATACAAGAAAGGCTCTTTTTAAGGACCCGCTGGTGCGCGAGGCGCTCAACTATGCCTATGACTTCCAGTGGGCAAACAGCGTCCTCTTCCACAATGCCTATACCCGTAGCACAAGCTATTTTAATAATTCAGAACTCGCCGCATCGGGTCTCCCTTCGAAAGAAGAACGCGCGCTCCTCGAACCCTTTCGTGACGACCTGCCAGAACGCCTATTCCTCGAAGCCTATGCACCGCCCAGCGCTGGCGACAAAGGCATACGTCATGGATTACGCCAAGCACGCCGACTCCTCGAACAAGCTGGGTGGGTCCTTAAAGACACCGTCCTCACGCACCAAGAGACGCAACAATCATTCCAATTCGAGATTCTCCTACGCAACCCGCAATTTGAACGTGTGGTCGCCCCTTATCAGCGAGTCCTAGAAAAACTCGGCATCCAAACAGCATTACGCCTTGTGCAAGATGACTCCCACTACCAAAAGCGTCTCGAGACATTTGATTACGATATGATTGTCGGTGTCTTTCCTGTCAGCCTCTCCCCCGGCAATGAACAAGCCGATTATTGGTCTTCACAGGCAGCACAGACAGAAGGGAGTCGTAACTACGCTGGCGCGCACCATCCCGCCATCGATGCCCTCATCACCCATATTATAGAGGCGAAAACACGCGAACAGCTGGAAAGCGCATGTCGCGCCCTCGATAGAGTCCTCCTATGGCATCACTATGTGATCCCCCATTGGCACATTCAGACGTTCCGTATCGCATGGTGGGATCTTTTCGAACGACCCGCCATTCTCCCTCCGTATAACTTCAGCCTTGATTTCTGGTGGCACAAAAGCCATGAAACAACAGACAACGCCATGCCCTCACCTTCAAACGCTCAACCCCGCACACCCTATCATCATGACAGAAAGCACTATCAATGACGTTCGTCCCGTATCCACTGGCGATAAAACATCAATGAAACGGACGTGACCGTCCATGGGTGCTTACCTCATTCGCCGCCTCTTTTTGCTCGTGCCGACCATGTTTGGCGTCATGGTGATTAACTTCATCATCGTTCAGGCTGCCCCCGGTGGTCCTATCGAACGTGTCCTTGCCGCCATGAAGGGACAGAGCACGAGCCACACGGCGCGTTTCTCTGGGAGCGGAAGCGAACAGCTGGGACAGAGAGATGTGTCTCCTCATACATCATCCTCTATCAGTCAATACTACGAAGGCTCACGGGGTATCGAGCCCGAACTCATACAAGAGCTAGAGCGCTATTATGGCTTCGATAAGCCCGCTTCCGCCCGATTCATAGAGATGATGCAACGTTACATACTCTTTGACTTTGGTGAGAGTTTTTATCGAGACCGCACCGTGTTACAGCTCATTGCCGATAAACTTCCCGTCTCCATCTCTTTAGGATTATGGACGGTGTTGCTTGTCTATCTCATATCGATCCCCCTCGGCA
This sequence comes from Alphaproteobacteria bacterium GM7ARS4, assembly GCA_014332745.1. Classification (NCBI taxonomy): domain Bacteria; kingdom Pseudomonadati; phylum Pseudomonadota; class Alphaproteobacteria; species Alphaproteobacteria bacterium GM7ARS4. Next base: position 267,911 of record JACONL010000001.1, read on the forward strand.
TACGTAAAGCCGTCCATGACGGGACAGCGTTTGACATATGGACATCCACATGCATCATTATTGGCTATGCCATTCCCGGCTTTCTGTTTGCCATCCTGTTGATTGTCTTGTTTGCTGGCGGAAGTTTTCTTGACATTTTCCCGCTGAGAGGACTCACATCGGATGATTGGCATGACCTCTCCTTCTTCGGAAAAATAGTCGACTATCTGTGGCACATCACGCTTCCTGTCTGTGCCATGGCGTTGAGCGGTTTTGCTGGGCTCACCCTCCTGACAAAAAATTCTTTCCTCGATGAAATGAATAAACACTATGTGATCACCGCCTATGCCAAAGGATTGCAAGAAAAAGCCGTCCTCTATGGCCATGTCTTTAGAAATGCCATGCTCATTGTCATCGCTGGCTTTCCTGCGGCATTTCTGAGCATCTTTTTCACATCCTCTCTGCTCATCGAGGTCATCTTCTCGCTTGATGGATTAGGGCTCTTAGGGTTCGAGGCTGCCTTGGGACGAGATTACCCCGTATTATTTGCCACCCTTTATATCTACACGCTCCTTGGGTTGTTGATGAAAATCGTCAGCGACTTCACCTATGTCCTTATCGATAGGCGCATCGATTTTGAGACAAGGCAGTATTAGCATAGGATGTCGTGATGCTTTCCTCTCTCACTCGTCGCCGCCTCCGCAATTTTAAGGCAAATCGCCGCGGTTACTGGTCTTTATGGATTTTTTCCATTCTGTTCCTCGTATCACTTTGTGCCGAATGTATCGCCAACGACAAGCCCATTCTCATCTCTTTCAAGGGAGCGTGGCTTATGCCTATCGTCACCGCCTATCCTGAGACATATTTTGGTGGCGAGTTCGAAAGCGAAGCCGATTATCGTGACCCCTTTGTGATAGAGCTCATCAGCCAAGATGGATGGATGCTTTGGCCGCCCATTCGTTACTCCTACGACACAATCAATCTGGAATTGACGTCCCCGGCCCCCAGCCCTCCGACTCTCGACAATTGGCTTGGCACGGATGACCAAGGGCGTGATGTCCTCGCGCGCCTTCTCTATGGCTTTCGTATTTCCGTCCTGTTTGGCGTATCCCTCACGCTCATCAGCAGTATCATCGGTATCGCCATAGGGGGCATACAGGGGTATTTTGGCGGATGGGTCGATATCATGACCCAACGTTTCATCGAGATATGGGCTGGTCTCCCCGTCTTGTTTTTACTCATCATTCTGTCGGCCCTCATCACGCCTAATTTCTGGTGGCTTTTGGGGATCATGGTGCTCTTCAGTTGGATGAATTTAGAGGGTGTCGTGCGCGCCGAATTTTTGCGGACACGCAATCTTGATTACGTCATGGCGGCGCGCGCCTTAGGAATCCCCACCATAAGAATTCTATGGCGTCATGTGTTACCCAATGCCATGGTCGCCTCCCTCACATTCATCCCCTTTATCTTGAGTGGCGCTATCACGACTCTGACATCCCTCGACTTTCTTGGATTTGGCCTTCCCCCCGGCTCGCCTTCTCTAGGAGAAATGCTCGCTCAAGGAAAGAATAATCTCCAAGCGCCATGGCTCGGAGCAACAGCCTTCATCGCCATTGCCTTGATTTTGAGCTTACTCATTTTTATTGGCGAAGCAGTGCGTGATGCCTTTGACCCTAGGCGCGGAACATTATTGGCGCGTTCATAATCATGGCACAAGAAAACACAGCGCTCTTGGCGATATCGAATCTTCGCCTCATGGTCTCCCCACATCATGCCATTGTGGATGGCATTAATCTCACGCTCCATAAAGGCGACTCCGTCGCCCTCGTCGGCGAATCAGGGAGCGGCAAAACAGCAACAGCGTTGAGCCTCATTAATCTTTTTCCTCATCCTCACGCCCGTCCCCATTGTGACGCCTATACATTCCATGGGCATAACCTTAAAGAGGCTTTTCATGACCGCCATGCCCCCATCTGGCATACCCTCCGAGGACGCCACATTGGCATGATATTTCAAGAACCCATGCACGCCCTCAATCCCTTACACACCATTCGTCAGCAGATAGGTGAAATGATCATCCAACACACCGATATGACACTAGAGCAGAGAGAGCGCCATATCCTCCACCTCCTGAGCGAGGTCGGCTTACGCGACCCACAAAGACGCCTGCTGGATTACCCCCACCAATTATCAGGAGGAGAACGCCAACGGGTTGTCATCGCCATGGCACTGGCGCACAATCCCATGCTCCTCATCGCCGACGAGCCAACAACAGCGCTCGACGTCACCATACAAAAGCAAATCCTCGATATGCTCGTCCAATTACAGAAAAAACGTCATATGGCGCTTCTCCTTATTACCCACAATCTGTCGTTGTTACCCACCCTCTGTCAGAGGGCATGTGTCATGCACCGCGGTAACATTGTCGAAGAAGGAGACATTCACCAACTCATGCATAACGGACAGCATGCCTATACCCGCCACCTCGTCTCAAGCACGCCAAAGCCCCTCTCACCACCACGCCCCACACAAAAAGAGCCTATCCTCTCTGTCCGTCAGCTCAAAGTGCATTTCTCCATCAAAAGAGGCATATTCCAGAGCGTTCGCGGTAGCGTCAAAGCCGTGGATGGAGTCGACTTCGACCTCTATGAAGGACGTAGTCTCGGCATTGTAGGCGAATCGGGATGTGGAAAAACCTCTATCGCACGCGCCATATTACGCCTCGTCCCCAGTGAAGGCTCTATCACCTTTCAACAAACATCCCTCAGACACATGCAAGGACAAGCCTTGCGACAAATGCGCCAGCATCTCCAAATCGTTTTCCAAGACCCCTTTACATCCCTCAACCCAAGACTCTCTGTGGCAGAGATTATCAGCGAAGGACTCCTCGTCCACGAAAAAGAAAAAAGCCAAAAGGAAAGACATAAACGAGTCGAACAAAGTCTAGAGGCCGTGGGACTCTCACCATCCGTCACAGGGCGTTATCCACACGAATTCTCAGGGGGAGAACGCCAACGTATCGCCATCGCCCGCGCCATCGTCCTGAAACCGAAAGTCATCATCTTCGACGAGCCAACGAGCGCCCTCGACCTCTCAGTGCAGGCACAGATCATTGACCTCCTCCTCGACCTCCAGCAACATTATGCCCTCTCTTATCTCTTCATTAGCCACGACCTACAAGTCATACGCGCCATGTGTGACGATATCCTCGTCATGCGTCAAGGACGCAAGCTCGACTATAAGACAAATGCTTGCCTCTTCTCAGCGCCAGAACACCCCTATACCATAGGACTCATCAACGCCGCATTCCCACAGGGACACCAGCCACAAAAGCCACAACCACGAACGCCCCCAGAGGAGCTTTGAGGGGAGCGTTGAGAGGAGCATTGAGGAGAGGCCATCGTCAACGCCCATAGAGGTCTTTCAGCATCCCCTGATAATGTTCCTCAACCTTCTGACGCCTGACCTTCATCGTCGGCGTCAGCAAGCCATTGTCCACAGAAAAAGGCTCATGGGCGATAACATAGCGACGCACATGCTCACAAGTAGGAAGAGCCTTGTGAACCTTGCTGAGGACATCATTGATGCCTTGGCGTATGGCATGAGTGCTCTTCCCTTGTGCCCATGATGGTTCGGGGACGATCACGGCACAGAGCCATGGCCTATCATTACCGAACACAGCGCAATGCATGATGGGTGTCTCGAGGGAAAGAAGACCCTCTATACGCTGAGGCGAGAGCGTATCACCGCCAGATGTCACAATAATATCCTTGATACGTCCCGTAATCCACAGATAACCATCCTTATCGAGATGTCCCTTGTCGCCAGTATGCAACCATACCTCGTCAGACACGCCTTCAGATGGCGAGGACGATGTCTGTAACGCGGAACGGGTGGCCTCCTTATCACGCCAATATCCATCCATCACCAAGTCGCCGCGCACGAGAATCTCTCCTTGCGCGCTGATATGCACATGGGCGTTGGGAAGCACAAGACCGACGCTCCCTATTTTATGGGATGCGGGAAGATTACAGCTGATAACAGGCGCCGATTCCGTCTGCCCATAGCCTTGAACAAGGGGGACGTCTAAGGCATTGAAAAAGATCGCCAATTCCTCAGGGAGCGCAGCACCACCACTCACAAGTAACTTAAGCCGTTTGCCAAAAAGATGGCGTATGCGCCTTCGAATCAAGAGGCTCAAGAGCCTATCGAGAAAACGCTTCCACCAATGCCAACCTCCCGCGCCTTGCAAGAGACGCTCCGTCCCCCACGTCAGACTATAGCGCCATAACAACGCCTTCATCCCCGAGAGGGCGCGCGCTTGGGCAAGAATCCTAGAACGGATGACGTGTAAGAGGCGCGGCACCACCGCCATCACCGTCGGCTGATATTGAGCCATCGACGTCACAAGATGCTCTAAAGACTCCACATAGTGAATCCGCCCCCCCAACGCCATGAGTAAAAATTGTCCAGCCGTGCGCTCATAGGCATGGGAAAGAGGAAGAAAAGACAGGTAAAGCTCTCTCTCCCCGAGAATGTCGGCAAGAAGCATATAACAGCCTCGACAATTCGACAAGAAAGCCTTGTGGCTGAGGACAACGCCTTTGGGACGTTGGGTGCTGCCAGACGTATAAATCATCGATGCCGTATCATCTTCTGTGACCCCCTCTACATCCCACGCATCACGCCATGTGTCTTTTGTTGTCTCATGTGTCCCATAGGCAGCCACAATATCGTCATAAAAGTGAAGGGAGGGCGCATTGTGAGCGGAACAATCCTTCCTGTTCCCACACAGGAGCACATGACGTGTCGTCTCCACAACGGATGCTTGAACGAAAACGTCCCATAATGACACGTCGATGATGACCGTGTGAGGAGCGGTATGCTCTAAAAGATAACGATAATCGTCAGCACCATAGGTCGTATAGAGCGGAACAGTGATAGCGCCTCTGCTCATGATGGCCATATCAGAAATCAACCAATGAGGGCTATTAGGCATACAGAGGATGACCCTTTCGCCTTTTTTAACCCCTAGACGTGAAAGATAGTCGCCCAGCTGGTGCGCGCGCCATGCCACCTGACGCCACCCCCATTGCTTTAATACCCCTTCCTCCGTCCACGACAAAAAAGGCCTATCGCCATAACGTTGGGCTTGGGAGAAAAACATGTCTGGCAAAGAACGCCATCCTGGCCATTCCTGTCGTTGCCTCTCCTGTCTCGTCATCACCCTCCTCCTACCATGGCACCAAACAGCCATGGTCCACATGAAAACCTTGGCCGCGTCCTTTTAACTCAGAAAAGAGAGAAGGCGTCAAACCGCTCATCCATGCCTGCACATCCAACGCCAGAATTTTCGCAAAGAGCATCGAGGCATGGGCCTTATCGAGATGGGCTCTCACCTCGTCCAAGAGGAGAAGGGGAATCCTCTTATGCCTTTCCACCAACATATAGGCTGAGGCGAGCAAGAGGCACAACGTCAAGAGCTTTTGCTGTCCTGTGGAACACAAGGACGCTGGAATATCACGGGCAGAATCCATCATCACCATATCACTCCTGTGGACACCTTCTTCACATCCCCCATAGAGACAATCATGGGCGCGTGTCTCTTCTAACTTTGACACAAAATGCTGTTCCACTTCAAGGGCCGCTTTGTCATCAAGGGCATTTTCTATGAAACCATCAACGCGTATCTGTGTCTTCACATCCATATCAAAAAAATGACGTTGGAGGCTCGCATTGACGGCTTCGATATAACATTTACGCGACGCCGCAATGGCGACAGCATCTTGAGCGATGGCGTTCTCTAGGGAAGAAAGCCACTGCCGTGATGTTTTGCTCACATAGCCCTTCTGCCATAGGACATGGCGACGCTCCCGCATGAGTCTCTCGTAACGCGTCAGGCGATTCTTATGGTCATAGTCGACAACAGAAATAATATGGTCGATAAATTGACGCCTGAGAGAACGCGTGGCGTTGCTATGGCGGTCAGTCCCTGGCATCAACCATAGAATGGGAATGGACTCGACATAGCGCGAAGGATGGTCGTGTCCCTTGACTTTCCTCGAGACACGCCATCCGCCTTGGGCGTCTTTCTGCCAAATGACAGCGCACTCTGTCAAGAGGTGATGATGATAGAGAGAGACGTTAATCCCCCAATCTTGATAGGCATGGTCTTCCGCCATGCCACCTTGTGCGCCCATGTCTGTGAAGGCAAGTTCATGGGCGGTTGCGCCGCGTAATCCTCGGCCAGGGCGAAGTAAGGAGACGGCCTCTAAGATGTTCGTCTTGCCCGCGCCGTTGTGACCTGTCAGCATGATCGGCGCATGCTCTAGCGCCATATGGGCAGAGCGATAATTGCGAAAACGCGTCAACGCGATATGTCTTATGGAACAAGACGCCATAGGAGATGGTTGCGCATGGCGCTTGCCGTGTTCTCTCAGAGACATTCTCTCAGAGACAGGGACATAGCCATGCCCCTCAACCGACAGAGATGACGACATCCCACCCTATACCCGCAAAGGCATCAGGACATAGAATGTTTTAATGTCGCAGGCTTTTTCCTTTGCTTCTCCTTCCTGTGCTTCTACAGGAGGGTCATGGAAGATGAGTGTTGGCTTACCCTCCCCCGGAAAGGTGATATGGGCATCGCCATCTTTGAAGACTTTGAAGATATCGAGGATATAGTGGGGATTGTATCCTATATCTAAACGCTCCCCCTCCCAATTGATCTTCATGCCTTCGCGCGCCGAGCCTCCACTCATATTATCGAGAGCACTTGCCTCGATACGCGAGTCGCCCATCGTGAAAGAGATACCGGGACTGTTACCACTCAAAAGGACAGAGGCCACGCGCGTGACCATATTCCTAAATGGGACGACACCGACGTTCATTTTTTTTCCTTCATTTTTTGGGATAACCTCTAAATAGTTTGGGAATTTCGCAGAGAACAAGCGAGAGGCCAATTTCAATTGTCCAAAGGAAAATGACATCTGATTCTCAGACATGCCAATGGTCAGAGAACCCTCCACCTGTGCCAGCAGGCGCTTTAATTCTCGCACAGTCCGACGAGGAATGGTCACAGAAGGCATGTCTTCTGGTATGTTGGGAAGGATGCTCTCAGCGATGGCCATGCGATGTCCGTCCGTGGCCACCATGCGTAAGCAAGGCTGTTGTCCTTCCTCGCCTTGATAGCGCTCCATGAAAATGCCACCAAGATGGGGACGACCTTCATCCTCAGACATAGCAAAGGACGTTGCATCCATGAGCATAGAGAAGGTCGCCGCATCGACATTGAATGTATGACGCGCCTCCTCAAACTCGGTGGGCGGAAACATATCCGTCTCGATACCCGCAATGTCAAAGTGGGTATGTCCTGCCGTCATCACGACTGTCTTTGGCTTCTCTTCCTTGATGGTGGCGGTGCCTTCGCCATCCAAACTACGAACGATACTATGAATAAGGGCGGCAGGAAGCGTCACTTTGCCATTCTGCCCGCCGCGCAACGGCACGGTCTCCACCGCCGTCATCAATGAATCTGTCGCTGTCACCTCTAAGGTGTCATCCTGCACATCAAACAACACATGGGTAAGGGCCAAGGAACCGCTCGTGTGCCCGACGATGCCATACAGATCGTCGATCACCCGCTTGAATCTGTCGGTATCAATGGAGAATGTGAGAAGAGAACGCTCGCCTATGGTTTTCATGTTGCAATACCCAAATCTTTATCCGCCAAGTTTCCGCCTTAGCATGGTAACATCCTCCTGTAAAGCGCTGTCCTTTTTACAGAGAATATCAATCTTGCGGACGGCATGGAGAACCGTTGTATGGTCTCTTTTACCAAATTGCCGTCCTATATCGGGAAGAGAGCGAGATGTCATGGCTTTTGCGAGATACATGGCGACTTGGCGAGGGCGGACAACGTCTTGCGCCCTACGGGAGGACACCATATCCGCCATCTTGATGTTGTAGTGGTTACAAACAACTTTTTGTATCTGTTCGACGCTCAGCCGCCTCGATGAGGCGCGCAACATATCCTGTAGCGCCTCACATGTGACATCGATGGTAATGGGTTGCTTCACAATATCGGCATGGGCCACAAGACGATTGAGTGCCCCTTCGAGAACACGGACATTTGCCGTAATGTTTTGTGCGATAAATTCGAGGACTTTCATAGGAATCGGTGTCTCCAACCTGCTGGCTTTGGATTGGAGAATACTGAGGCGTAGTTCGTAACTGGCGGGGTGAATATAGGCGACCATTCCCCACCCCAAGCGAGAGCGCATCCTATCCTCGACACCTTCTAAATCATCGGGTGATTTATCGGCTGATATGACCAATTGCCTCTTTCCATCGATGAGACTATTGAATGTGTGGAAAAACTCCTCTTGGGTCGTCTCTGCCTTCGTAATGAACTGGAAGTCATCGATCATGAGAATATCCACAGAGCGAAATTTCGCCTTGAATTCCATCGTATCCTTAAAACGCAAAGCGCGAACGAATTGATAGATGAAATTCTCTGCTGTCATGTAGATAATTTTCTTATTGTATTGTCGCTTGGATTGCCAAGCGATAGCGTGCATAAGGTGTGTCTTGCCCAGTCCCACACCACCATAGAGAAACAAAGGGTTATAACGCGCACTAGGCGTCTCCATATCAGCGACACGTTGGGCGGCTGCACATGCCAGTTCGTTGGATTGGCCAACAATGAAATCCTTGAACGTGAAACGCCCATCGAGGAATGTCGCTTGTCCAAATCCAGATGACACATCGTTGGCGTCCTCTTTTCCATTGCGCATAGGCGTCTGTTCTTTGCCTTTCGTCTCTCTTACCTGAAGGGAGAGAGACGACAAATGTGAGTCACATGCCCTCAGAGAAGAAAGCAGGCCGCTCCAATAGTGATTCTTTATCCACTCGCAAACGAACGGCGACGGCACACTCATCATAACCTTATCGCCTTCTATGCCTTCCATATGAAGGTGAGAGAACCAGCTAGAGAAAATATCATCCCCATAACGTTGATTTAAGAGGGCGCGCACATTCTTCCAGACACTCTGTTCGTACACATGATGTTTGTCTGTATCCATGGCTCTCTCTCTTATGTCTGTATCATCGAAATTTTACTCTTGCACCCAAGGGAGCTGGTCATATTTCCATCCATTGGTGAGGCTTCTCTTCCCGCTATCATTGGCATGCCCCTCAAAACCATCAGCCACATTATAGCAATGGTGAAATCCTTGAGCATGGAGGGCAATGGCGGCCATGCGCGAACGTCCCCCTGAGCGGCAAATAAAGAGGAGGGTGTCATCTTCCTTCACACCATATCCTTTAATTTGGTCGATGAAAGAGTCGTTATGCTGCATGTTAGGGTAGAGCTGCCATGACACGAAGAGCGTTTTCTTGTTGAGGGAACGCGTATCAGGGATACCGACAAAACGCCATTCAGCATCTGTCCTACAATCTATGAGATAGGAACGCTCTTTCTGAGAGAGCATATCCCATGCCTGATGGGGAGACACATCACCTTGATAGCCTAAGGTATTTTTCGGTTGTGGCATCATGGGTATTGGTAACCTTCCATTGTTCATCTCGGTTCCTTATACCTCTTTTACCTTGATTCGTACATCCTCTCAAGAGAGATAACGTCCTCTCTCGACGTTCTTCATGCTGATAAACAAAGGGTTTATCGATAACCGAAAATAAGCTTCTGAAAAAAAACAAAAGAAACTTATCTTTTCTGAGACGCATAACGTTGTCCATACGTTCTCTCATGGTCAATAAGCTGCCTCTGGCGTTCGATACCAGAGAGCCCTCCATAGCCACGCAACAATCCCTTTTGTCCGGTGATCCTATGGCATGGAATGATCAATGCGAAGCGGTTGCGTCTCAGCATTTGACCGACAGCCCTTGGCGAAGACCCTATATGTTGAGCAACAAAACCATAATGCGTTGTTTGTCCATAGGGTATCTCCATGAGAAAAGCATGGAGTTTTTGCATGGGGTGCGATAGAGCGCCCATAGCAAGATACGTCATATCAAAGGGTTGAATCGTGCCTTCACTATATGCCTTGACCCACATGGTGAGATAGTCTCGCGCCTTTAGGCGGGATAATACGCGAGATGGCGTTTTTATAGGTATGACGGGAGGTGCGTCGTCTTCTTGTTCGCACCATTGCACATGGGTGATTTTTTCCTCACTCTCTCCTTGCATGTCCGCCCCAAGCATGCCCCATGGTGTCGTCAGAAGAAAGAAAGACATAGACGGACGATACTATTTCCTTTGTGTCGTCATCATGTCGAAAAAATCATCATTATTTTTGCTGGCCGACAATTTATCCATGAGGAATTCGGTCGCATCAACGACTCCCATAGGGTTGAGAATACGCCGTAGAACCCACATTTTCGAGAGTGTTGCTTTATCCACGAGGAGTTCTTCTTTACGCGTGCCAGAACGCGTGATGTCGATGGCAGGGAAAACACGTTTATCGCTTATTTTCCTGTCGAGGATAATCTCCGAATTTCCTGTTCCCTTGAATTCCTCAAAGATCACTTCATCCATGCGTGAGCCTGTTTCAATGAGTGCCGTTCCTATGATTGTCAGAGAACCGCCATCTTCCACATTTCGTGCAGCGCCAAAAAAACGTTTTGGCCTTTGCAAGGCATTTGCGTCGACTCCTCCCGTTAGGATTTTTCCCGAACTAGGCACCATGCTGTTATAAGCTCTTGCCAGACGAGTGATCGAGTCAAGGAGGATCACAACGTCACGTTTATGCTCAACCAAGCGCTTTGCTTTGGCAATGACCATCTCTGCTACTTGAATATGGCGTATCGCTGGCTCATCAAAGGTAGAGCTAATCACTTCCCCCTTAACAGACCTGATCATATCGGTAACTTCTTCAGGCCTTTCATCGATAAGAAGAACGATAAGATAGACGTGAGGGCTGTTAAGAGTAATAGAGTGAGCGATATTTTGGAGCATGATTGTTTTACCCGTTCGAGGGGGGGCAACAATGAGTGCCCTTTGTC